>WQUP01000051.1 GCA_009782015.1 Endomicrobiia bacterium
CGTTGAATCGGATAAAAAACCCGCAAAAGAGTATTTCCTGAAATCAAAAAAAATCTTCGGCAAAATTTTCGACAAAACACACCCGGTGTTTAACGCTATTGATGAGGGGCTTAAAGAGTGCGAAGCAACTTTTAAGCAATAAGTTATGGCTTCAGTTGTTTAAATACTAATATTTTGTTGTTGGTATTTAACCCAGATATTACATCAACCTAAAAAAACTCTAAATGGGTGTCTCTAAAAATCCCATACTCGTGTCCTGACCCTGAAACGAGTTCAGGGTGACATGCCATTCAGTATGCCGCCTAATGTGTCAATCCTGAACTTGTTTCAGGATCTGCCGTTAATTTTTTCACGATGAGATGCTGAAACAAGTTTCGGAAGTAAACTTCCGGGATGCTGAAACAAGTTCAGCATGACACCTCTTGGAGAACGTTAATTATAGGAATATCCGGGTTTAAATGCGATTGCCCTGCCATCCATACCGCAAATTATTGACATCAAAAGCTCACTTTTAATATAATTTACGCATCAGATAGCTCATAGTGCATAAAAATGGCATATTTTTATGCACTAGATAGGAGTCGTATGCTTAAAAATATTGTGGGGCAGCAAAAAGAAGAAAGAGATTTGCTTTTGTCAAAAAATTATCAGAAGCGAATTTCCGTAGATAAAACAACCGACTTTTTAAATTCGGGGTTGATAAAACTGATTACCGGTCCGCGCAGGGCCGGCAAATCTGTTTTTGCTTTGCAGATTTTGTCTCGGCAAAATTTTGCCTATTTAAACTTTGACGATGATTTACTGCTTAAAAATTTTGATGAGGATCTGCTTTGGCAATATCTTCTTGAGGCATATCCGGATTTTAATTTTTTGCTTTTGGATGAAGTTCAAAATTTGCCCGGATGGGACATCTGGGTGAGCAAACTTTACAGGCGCGGAGTAAATTTGGTTATAACGGGCTCAAACGCGAAATTGCTGTCAACGGAAATGGCTACCGCTCTCACGGGACGATACGTTCAAATTCAAATTTTGCCGTTTAGTTTTAACGAAATGCTTGAATATAAAAAAATCGGCGTTTCGTCAGATACGCCGGCGCAAAAAGCCGCAACAATGCTTGAACTTGAGGATTTTTTGCAAAACGGCGGATATCCCGAAACAATACTTGCGCGCGGTCTTGCGCGGAATTATTTAAGCTCGCTGTTTGATTCCATTTTGTTAAAAGACATAGCGAAGCGTTTTAAAGTTAGAAATACCGACGAATTGTATTCTTTGGCAAACTGGCTGCTCGCCAATTTCGCAAACGCGTTTTCGCTAAATCGGCTTGCGCAGGATTTGAATTTAGGAAGCGTCCATACGGCTCAGAAATACTGCAAGTATTTAGAAGAACCTTTTTTGTTTTGTTATTTGCCGAGATACGATTCAAAATTAAAAATCATGCAAAAAGCCGCGAAAAAAATTTATTTGATAGATACGGGATTTGTCAGAGCGAGAGCTTTTGAATTGTCGAAGAATACGGGCAGGCTTCTTGAAAATTTGGTTTTTGTAGAACTGCTGCGGCGCGGTTTTTCGGCAGTGCAATCGCTTTTTTATTACCGCACCCGCAACGACAGAGAAATAGATTTTGTTTGCAGGCAGGCAAATCAGGTTTCCGAGCTGATACAGGTTTCTTACGATATATCAAACCCCAAAACCATAAAACGCGAAGTTTCTGCGCTCATAGAAGCGTCAGACGAATTAAATTGCCAAAACCTGACAATCTTAACTTGGAACAACAGGCAAATTATTGAAGAACGCAATAAAAAAATAAATGTAATTCCGGTATGGGAATGGCTGATAAGAATTTAACGGCAGCGATCAACTCGGTTATATAAGTCTTCAGCGAATTAAGATAAATGTAATTGAAAATTCAATATAAAATGCGATAAATACTATTTGTTTTTAAATAGTAATAAGGAAAAAAACATGGCAAAAATCATCTTAAAAGCAGGTGAAGGAAAGAGGGTCAAAAGCGGTCATAAGTGGGTGTTTTCAAACGAGATAAAACAGGTTGAAGGCAGCCCGAAGGCCGGAGATGTTGTTGAGCTGTACGACAACGCCGAAGCGTTTATAGGAAAGGGTTTTTATAACCCCCATTCGCTTATAGCTTTCAGGCTGTTGACTCAAAAAGACGAGGAGACGAATGTCTCCTTTTGGCAAAAACGCATTGAAAATGCAATGCGTTTAAGGAAAAGAGTTTATCCTGCGGCAAACTCTTACAGGGCTGTTTTCGGCGAGTCGGACAATATGACGGGTGTAATTTTAGATAAGTACGAAGCGTACCTTTGCGCCCAGTTTGTTTCCGCCGGAGCGGACGCACATAAAGCCGATATTTTGAAAGCGGCGCAAGATGTTTTCGGCGCAAAAGGCATATATATAAGGAATGACGCTCACTTGAGAGTTCTAGAAAACGCCGGGCTTAAAACAGAAAACGAAGTTTTCTCAGGCACAATACCTGAAAGCATAATCATAGAAGAAAACGGCCTCAAATTTTATGCCGACATTATTGGCGGCCAAAAGACCGGCCACTTTTTTGACCAGCGCGACAATCGAGCAAAGCTCGCGCAATATGTAAAAGGGACAATGTCCCAAGGAGCGAAGCTCCTGGATTGTTACTGCCACACTGGCGCATTCGGTATATACGCAAAAAACGCCGGAGCAAAAGAGGTTGTTTTTGTGGATTCTTCAATGCCTGCGCTGCAAACCGCGGAAAAAAATCACAATTTAAACGGCTTCAAAGATTTTAACGGCATAGAAGCCGACGCGCTTGAGTATCTTGAATCCAAAGAAGCCAAAAAAGAAGGTTTTGATATCGTAAATATTGATCCGCCAGGGCTTATCAAAAGCCGCAAAGATTTTAACGCGGGCTTTAAGCATTACGTAAAAGTCAACGAAGCCGCTATAAATCTTTTAAAAAGCGGCGGGATTCTTGCGACTTCATCCTGCTCGCACCATCTGGCTTTTAAAGATTTTAAAGAAGTCATCCATCAGGCCGCTGCAAAAGCAAAAAGAGAAGCCCTAATAATAGAGTACGGCTTTCAAGCCAAAGACCATCCCGTTTTGGCTTCAATGCCGGAAACGGAGTATTTGAATTTTGCTGTTGTAATGATAAAATAATAACTGCGGAAGTTGAGCAGCTGAGAAGCTGGGAAGTTGGGCAAAGACAAAGACTTTGTTGTTGCTCAGCTTCTCAACCTCTCAGCCTCCCAGCTTCTGTTTTAATGGAGAATAACATGCCTGTTTTTGACAAAGTCACGCCGCAGCTTTTGGAAGCGATGCCTTATCAGTATGCCGGAAAAGATATCAACGTGTGCATAGAGACCGAAGAGTTTACCTGCCTTTGCCCGTGGACCGGCCTGCCGGATTATGCATATCTAGTGATAAATTATACGCCGGCAAAGACGGTTGTCGAATTAAAATCATTGAAAATGTATCTTCAGACTTACAGAATGGTCGGAATGGTGCACGAGAGCGTGGTAAATAAAATCTTGGAAGACCTTACAAAAAAGCTCAACCCGAAATACATGAGCATCGAATTGGAATTCGGCGTACGCGGCGGGATTACAACGACAGTCAGTGCCGAATACCACAGAAAAAGAAAGTGAATAGTGAATAATGAATAGGGTTTCCCTAAAAACCCTGCCCCTCCGTGTCATTCCCGCGAAAGCGGGAATCCACGTTCGCTGTTGTCGTCTAATAAATTTAAAGATGCCATGGATTCCCGCTTTCGCGGGAATGACAAACTAGGGTTTTTAGAGAGACCCAATAGTTAATAGTTGTTGAGCGCGCTTTGCGCGCGAACTAAAAAATGCAGCGAAGCTGCTCCGAAACTATTCACTATTAACTGTTAACTATTAATTGGAGTTAAATTGTGTTCAAAAAACACCAGCACATACATTTTGTCGGGATCGGCGGGTCCGGGATGTCGGGCATAGCGGAAGTGCTTATCAACCTCGGGCACAACGTTTCAGGCTCGGATTTGAAAAAAACCGATGTGACCGATCATCTTAAAAAAATCGGCGCAAAAATTTTCATAGGACATAACGCCAAAAATATTAAAAATGCCGATGTTGTTGTCACTTCAACGGCTGTCAGCAAAACCAATCCCGAAGTTGTTGCCGCATTAAAAAACAAAATTCCGGTTATCCCGAGAGTAGAGATGCTTGCCGAATTGGCAAGGCTAAAATACGCCGTGACAATCGCCGGCACTCACGGAAAAACCACAACCACTTCCATGACCGCTCTTGTGCTTGACGAAGGCGGGCTTGATCCGACAATAGTTATTGGCGGAAGGCTTAAAAATCTTAAAACCAGCGCGCGCCTTGGCAGAGGCGAATATCTTGTGGCCGAAGCGGACGAATCCGACGGCTCTTTTTTAAAGCTCTCCCCCGTAATTACCATTGTCACAAATATCGATAACGACCATCTCGACTACTACGGCGATATGAAAAGCCTCAAAGAAGCGTTTGTAAAACACATCAACAGCATACCTTTTTACGGAGCCGCCATAATTTGCACCGACGATAAAAACGTAAAAGAAATAATTCCGCAGATCAACAGAAGATACATAACCTACGGCCTTACGGGCGAACCGGACATAAAAGCAAAAAACATAAAAGTTCTCAAAAACTGCACAAGTTACGACGTAATGTACGGAGGCAAAAAAGCAGGCAGTATCCGCATAAGAGTTCCTGGGAAACACAATATTTTAAATTCGCTGGCGGCAATCGGCGCTGGCATTTGGCTTGGCATTCCGTTTAAGCATATCGCTAAAGCCGTCGACAGTTTTGAAGGTGTCGGCAGACGCCTTGAGATAAAAGGCGAAAAAGACGGCATTACCGTCATCGACGATTACGGCCACCATCCCACTGAAGTGAAAGCGACGCTGAGCGCGATAAAACATTTCTGGCCAAAAAGAAAACTTACGGTTTTATTCCAGCCACACAGATACACGCGCACGGCAAACCTGTACAACGAATTCGGCGCGAGTTTCGGCGCCGCCGACTGCGTGAAACTTCTCGACATCTGTTCCGCCGGCGAAAAGCAGATAGAGGGCGTAACCGCGGAACTGATACTTAACTCGCTCAAAAAAAATAAATGCGCCGCAGAAAAATTTACGGATTTGGCTTCTCTTGCAAAAACTCTTGAAAGCGGCGACATAGTTTTGACGCTCGGCGCCGGAGACGTTTGGAAAAAAGGCGAAGAGCTGCTGCAGATAATATAACGGCGATGCGGGGTAACGGCTCATTATTTTTGCGTAGAATAACCGTGTAATCTACGCATAATATATTGTTGAAAAATCAATGTGTTATTTAAAATTAATGTAAAATTGTATTGATTTTTTGCGTAGATTAATTGTACAATGTACGCAAATGAGAAAAGAGTTCATCTACCAACATTCCGGATGGCCTGATTTCACATGGGACAAAGAAAAAATCCTTGTTTTGCTGTCTGAAGTTAAGCAAAAGAAGGGTTTATTTTTGGGAAAAATGACAAGTCTGGGGCTCTTACTTCAGGAAAAAGCAAACCTTTCAACCATTACGGAAAACATTGTAAAATCATCGGAAATAGAAGGCCAGATTTTAAACGTCGAAGCGGTTCGCTCATCTGTCGCCAAAAGATTAGGCGTCGAATTGGAAAGATCCGTTGCTGCGGGACGGGACGTTGACGCCATAGTTTCAATGATGATGGACGCTATACATAATTGCAATTTGCCTATGACAAAAGAGCGGCTGTTCGGCTGGCATAACGCTTTGTTTTCGTCGGGTTACAGCGGAATTTTCAAAATAAAAGTCGCGGCTTTCAGAGAAGGCGAAATGCAGATTGTTTCCGGAGTCATAGGCAAAGAAAAAGTGCATTTTACCGCTCCGCCTCCGCAAACCCTGAACGGCGAAATGGATAAATTTCTAGAGTGGCTTAACAATGACAACAGCTGCGATTTAATTATAAAAGCCGCGACAGCTCATTTATGGTTTGTGACGCTTCATCCGTTTGACGACGGCAACGGGCGCATTGCAAGAGCCATAACCGACATGCTGCTTGTAAAAGCCGACAATAGCGAAAAAAGGTTTTACAGCATGTCCGCTCAAATACAAAAAATGAAAAGCGGCTATTATAAAATTTTAGAGCAGACGCAAAAAGGCGGTTTAGACATATCCGGGTGGCTTGAATGGTTTTTGAATTGTCTGTCGGACAGTATAGATTTTTCTGAGAAACTCCTCTCTTCCGTATTAAAAAAACATTATTTCCGGCAAAAAGCGGCCGATCTGCATCTAAATCCCAGACAGATAAAAATTGTAAATATGCTTTTTGACGGTTTCAAAGGCAGCCTGACAGCTTCAAAAATGGCAAAGATAACGAAAACATCGCACGATACGGCAACAAGAGATATAGCCGAACTGATGGCTTGCGGTATTCTTGCAAAGAAAGGCGACGGAAGAAGCACGCAGTATGTTATAAAAGACGATGAAAAAATTACATAGTTTTATCTTGTTGTCATTGCGGCCTCCGAGCCGCAATCTCGTAGTAAATGATAGATTGCGGCTCGGAGGCCGCAATGACAAATAGGCATGTATGGTAAAA
>WQUP01000052.1 GCA_009782015.1 Endomicrobiia bacterium
GCCGTTTTTCAGTATTTCGGCCAGCAGCATGTGAAGTTTGGCTATCTCGTCCGTTTTTTCAAGGCGGCAGACAAGCTTATCGCCCTTTTGCGCATCCGAGAAAAACACGAAGCTGCGCGCGCTTACCAAAAAACCTTTTGAAACTTTGCTTTTTTTAAGAGTTTTCTGATAAATATCGTGCGCCGCAAAAGATTGCGCCGCGACTTCCACCATTGCGGCGCGAGAGAACAAACCGTTTTCGTCAAGAAAAATGCAGTCGGACGGAACTGCAAATTCCGTTGTCCCTTTAGCGCTTTCCGAACTGATTATTTTATCCACAAGCAGCATGGGCGGCCTATGGAACATTTTATCGGCAAGATTGAATTTAGATAACATTTTAATCTTAGTTAGAATAATTCAGGCTGTACTGTATGCTTTTATCGAGATTTTCGACCCAATTGTTGTATTTCGAATGAATAACATTCTTTTTGGCGTTATATTTCATTTCGGAACTGTTTTTGTACTCGATAGTATATCCGTCTTTGGCGTATTTTATCGTTACGGCTATCATGTGGACTCTGATATTGAGAACCGCCTCAATCTCGCCGTCTGCGGTTTTAGACGCAATCCATCCGCGTTTTTTTGCTCCGGCAAGTATGGCTTTTTCGACCTGGGCGTCGCTTTTAGCCGGAAAAGCGGTTTTTATTACATTTGGCGTCACAAGAGACGCCGCAAAAACCTGTGCGGCGCAAAACAGCAAAGACACAAACAGTACGGCTAAAATTTTTTTCATGTCAATCTCCATTTTAACTGCGGCAGCTGCCAGCTCAATTATTTTTCTGCAGTTCCTCGACTATTTTTTCTTTAACATACCGCGCCATTCTCAAGCCCCCGGCCTCAAAACCGAACGCCTGCGGCGAAACGGCTTCAAGCCGAACGTAAGATACGGGAACTTTTTTCGGGAAATATCTTCCCCGCGGCAGCATTTCGTCAAGACCTTTTATGGCAAAAGGCACTACGTCTGCTCCCGTTTTTACCGCTATTTCAAAAGCCAAAGTGCGAAAGCGCCCGATGTTGACGCTCCTCGTTCCTTCCGGAAAAATTGCTATATGAAGTCCTTCGGCAAGTTTGCCGGCGGCTAAAGCTATAATGTCTTCGGAACGTTTTCCGTCGGTATTGATATATCCGGCTTTTTCGATGAACTTGCCGAAAAAAATTATTTTAAACGGCCATCCTTTTGCTATGCACACTAAGTTTTTTATTCCGAAATCAAAAAACAAAAAAGTGTCGTACATGCACGGGTGGTTTGCTACGAGAACCGAAGGTTTTTGCGGGAAAGGCGATTTTTCTATGATTTTTTTCGAAAACCCCGATGCCCCGAAAATAGCCAGCTGCACGGCTTTTCCCGAAAAATAAAGAAAACTTCTGATCTGGCTTTCTTTATATCCCGTCAGATAAAAATACGGATATGCAAGCATGCCGGTCATAAACAGCCATGCATAAGCCGCGGCTGCAAAAGGAAAAGCGTAAATGTACTTGAAAAAATCGGTCATTTTTTACTTTTTAGCGGCTTCTTTTGTCAGGTTTTCGATATAGTCGTAAAGATCGTTAAGCGTCATTATTTTGCCGACTTCGTAATTGGTCCGGAGCTTTGTTTTAAAAGCCTGCTCAAGCACTATCACCATATCCACGGCGTCAAGGCTGTCAAGCCCGAGATCCGCAAAGAAATTGGCTTCGGGTTTCATCGCCGAAGGCGAAAGTTCAAACTCTTTGCACAGAGCCTCATTGACAGTCTTTACTATTTCTTCTCTTGTCATTCGTATCTCCTTACTATTAACGAACAATTTGTGCCGCCAAGGGCAAAACTGTTCTTTAAAAAAGCGTTTATTTTTAAATCGGCAGGTTGCAAGATATGCTTTATTCCGGCGCATTCCGGATCTATATTGTCGAGATTTAACGTCGGGGCTATGCGGTTCTTTGACATCATGTCAAGCATCGCTATGAGTTCAAGACTCCCGCTTGCCGCCATGGTATGACCGATATGGCCTTTTAAACTGTTGACATGTTTATTGCTTCCGAAAACGGCGGCAATGGCCTTGCTTTCTTCCGCGTCCCCGGCCGCAGTGCCGGTGGCGTGCGCGTTTATCATGTCTATGTCTTGCGCGCTTAATGACGCGTTTTTTAAAGCGAGCTTCATACACTCGGTAATGCATTCCGTCGAAGGATGCGATATGCTTTTGGTTTCCGTATTTGTGCCGAAACCAAGAATTTCCCCGTAAATTTCGGCGTTTCTTTTCAAAGCGCTTTCCAGCGACTCTATAAAGAGCATTCCGCAGCCTTCCGAACAGACTATTCCGCATCTCCCCTCGTCAAAAGGGCGCGAAGCTTTTTGCGGAGCGTCGTTGTAACGGCTGCTTGCCGCATTCATTATCGCAAAACAGGCCGTCATTATGGGATGATATTCATCGGTTCCTCCGCATAATGCCTTGTCTATGAGGCCGCTCGCTATAAATTGGTACGCCATGCCGATATTTACAAGTCCGGTCGCACAGGCGCAAGAGTTTCCAAACCCCGGTCCTTTTATGTCAAAAGCCTGAGCGACATTTGCAAGCGGAGAGTGGTTCATAACCTGAAAAACGACCGTTGTTTTTACCGTCTCCAATTCTCTCTTTTTATATTTATCGGAAAAGTTTACCCATGTTTCCATGCTGCTTATTGTCGAGCCGAGAAACAAGGCGGTTCCTTCCGGAACGGTTTCGTATCCGGCTTTATTCAAAGCTTCTTTTACGGCTGCCGCGGCGTAGAGCGACATCTTTGACATTGAGCGCCTAAAATGACGAGGTATGTATGAAAAATCCAAATCGTTCGGCACGGTTGAAGAAACATGACTGGTCATCTCGGGGTATGCGGCAAGCTCACCGTTAAACGTTACGCTGCTTTTGCCTTCAAGCATATTTTCCGCCAGAAGATGCGAACCTGCTCCGTAAGGAGAGACGGCTCCGGCTCCGGTTATGACCACTCTTTTTTTAAACGGATTTACTGTCGGCATCATTTCCTCTCTGCAGCATTGCATCCAGCAAAAATGACGAAATCAAAGCGCCCAAAAGGCCTGGCGTTACAACGGCTTGTCCGGTCAAAAACAGACCTTGAATTTTTGTTACCGGCAAAATCGCGGCGTCATTTGCGCAGTGCATTATTCCGTAACCGCCGCAATAGTTTAGATATTTTTTAAACGCCGCCGGCGCAGCCGAACAACAGTAAGAGATTTTTCCGGCCAGTTCGGGGCATATTTTTTCAAATTTGCTTTTCAGCGCTTCGGAAAATAAGCGCTTCTTTTCTTTATAATCCGGGCTTTTTCTATTCCAAAACGGCTCATCAGGCTTTACCAGCCCGACAAGGCATACCGTCTGCGGATCGGTATTTGAAAAATTTATATACAACGGCGTTATTTCGCCGGGACTTTCGGCCGCATTAAAACTTTCCGAACCGCAAAAAGCCATATTCTCGCATCGGTATCTTTTTTCTTTGCCGCTGAGCACGCCGTACAAAACAAAAAATGAAGGCGTTTCTTCAATATCGGCGATTCTTTGCGCGTGTTTTTTACGGTAAACTTCCGGCGGAGCCATTTTTAAAAATTCTTTCGGGTGCGCCGAGACAACGCATGTTTCGCACTCGGCCAAGCCGCCGTCTTCAAAATAAACCGTTTTCACGCCTCCGGCATTTACGGCGATTTTCACCGCCTTTTTATTTGTGAATACGCTTACCCCGTATTTCTTCAAAGCATCTTCGTAAGTGTTTATAAGCGAACCGCCGCCGCCCTTTATTTTCCATACGGAATCGTTCATTAAAGCCGTACAGCAGCAGTGAAGAACAAAAGAAACTTTTGACGGCGGCGTGCCGTAAAGCATCGATTGATACGAAAGCAAAATTTTCAGCTCTTCATCTTTGAAGTGCGCGTCCAAGACTTCCTGAAGCGTCCTGGCGTCAGAGGATAAAGCGAAAAACCTTTCAAAATCGGATATTTGCGCCGTTCCCAGAAACGGAACGCCGGCGACAACTTTTTTCTGCAAATCAAGATATGCGGCGATAGACTCTTTTTCGTGCGGATAAGCCCGCGCCAGCGCGCTTTCAAGCCGCTGCCTTCCGAAAGGCATTTTAAACTTTTTTCCGGATTTCAAAAAATGCAGTTCGTCATAACTATCGCTGTCGCAAAGCTCGGCCGGTATGTTAAGTCCGAGTTCTTTTAAAAGCCGCCCGCCGGCTTCATTTGCGCCGAGAGCGGACGAATAGTGAAAACCCGTTTCAAAATGCGCCGATTTTCCGCTGATAACTCTGTCAAAGCCCGAAATCAGCGGAGCAATATGCGCCGCCTGCTCGGCAACAGCCACGCTCTTTCCGCGCTTTGCAAATAACAGCGCCGAAGTAAGCCCTGAAATCCCGCTGCCGATTACAATAACATCGTATTTCATCTATAGAACAAACCTTTTATCTATTATCTGCAGTTCAGGCTCCGATTCCGCCGTTAACCTGAAAAACCTGCCCCGTTATGTAGGGCGCTTTGTCCGATGCCAAAAACGCGACAAGTTCGGAAATGTCGGAAGCTTCACCCACTCTGCCTAGAGGTATATTTTTTATTATCTGCTCCATAGGAAGCCCTTCAAGCATTTCCGTGCCGATAAATCCCGGAGAGACGGCGTTTACAAGAACATTTCTTTTTGCAACTTCAACCGCCAGCGATTTTGTCGCTCCTATAAGACCCGCCTTTGCTGCCGAATAATTGCTTTGCCCCGGCACGCCGAAATGGGCGGCAGCGGAAGCTATGTTGATAATTCTGCCTTCTCTTTTTCTGAGCATAAAAGGCAAAACGGTTTTTGTTATGTTGAAAAATCCGTTAAGCGTTACAGATATGACGTCTTTCCACTCGTCTTCTTTCATCCATATCAAGAGCGTATCGCGCCGAAAACCTGCGTTGTTGATAACGGCGTAAGGCGTCTGCGTTTCCAAAAGAGGCGAAACGGCTTCATCGGTTTCTTTGAAATTAGACACATCAAACTTTAAAAGGAGGCATTGCCGCCCTGTTTTTTCTATGGCTTCTTTCGTTTTACGGGCTTCAGCGTCGTTTGAGCGGTAATTAAGCCAGATATCGAAGCCGTCTCTTGCGAGGGTTTTAGCTATATCCGCGCCTATTCCTCTGCTGCCTCCCGTAACAAAAGCTATTCTGTTTTTTAAATTTTCGGTCATTTTATTTATCCGTTTGAGTAAACAGGCAAAGAGTTTAAACTCATGCTAAAATACTAAAAATAAGAGCGCTTTTTTTTGACGGTTTCATATTTTAGCAGATTATTACCGTAAAAGAAAATGCCCTGCGGCGGCGGAAAAACGGCGGAAGTTCGGCAGTTCGGAAGCTCGGAAGTTCGGCAACGGCAACAACAAAGCCTTTGTCTTTGCCGAGCTGCTGAACTTCCTAACTTCTTTTTTTATTGTTTTCAAGCTTCCGGTTGAGGTAAGCGCCTATAAAATCGTCAATCTCGCCGTCCATAACGGCCGCCACCTGCGAAGTCTCATACGCCGTGCGCATATCTTTTACAAGCTGGTACGGCATAAATACGTAAGAGCGTATCTGGCTCCCCCACTCTATCGCGCCTTTCTCGCTGTAATGTTTTTCGTATGAGGCGCGCAGCTTTTCCCTTTCAAGTTCGTAAAGTTTG
Source organism: Endomicrobiia bacterium (assembly GCA_009782015.1). GTDB lineage: Bacteria > Elusimicrobiota > Endomicrobiia > Endomicrobiales > Endomicrobiaceae > Endomicrobium_B. Next base: position 5,688 of record WQUP01000052.1, read on the forward strand.
GCTTTTAAAAGCCTCATAGCTGTCGCCCTGTTCTTAATTTGAGAACGGTCGTTTTGAGACTGAACTATTATACCTGTCGGAATGTGCGTCATTCTCACGGCGGAATCGGTTTTATTTATGTGCTGTCCGCCTGCGCCGCTTGCCCTGTATGTGTCTATCCTTAAGTCTTTGTCTTCTACGACTATATCTATGTTGTCATCGATTTCAGGAATTACATCAACGGAAGCAAAAGACGTATGCCTTCTCTTATTTGCGTCGAAAGGAGATATTCTGACAAGCCTGTGAACTCCTATTTCGGACTGCAAAAGGCCGTAAGCGTACTCTCCTTTTATTATCATGGTAAGGCTTTTTATGCCGGCCTCGTCGCCGTCAAGGCTGTCAACGACCTCCGTATCAAAGCCTTTATCTTCTGCCCATCTGGAGTACATTCTTACAAGCATCTGCGCCCAGTCGCACGATTCGGTGCCGCCGGCTCCGGCGTGTATAGACATGATCGCGTTGTTTTTGTCGTGTTCTCCGCCGAGTTTTGTTCTGGTTTCAAAAGCGGAGAGAGCCTTTTCAAGCTTTTTGCTTCCGTCTTCAACATCTTTCAAAAGCAGTTCGTCATGCTCGGATTCGGCAAGCTCTTTCAGCTCAGCTAAATCTCTTGCCTGGCTGTCCATATCGCGCCAAATCCGGCATACGTTTTTTAATCCGTCTAACTGCGACATTACTTTTTTGGCGTTATTTTGGTCGCTCCAGAAATCCGGGCTTGAAATTTCTATCTCGAGTTCTTTGATACTGCTCATTTTTGAGTCGATATCAAAGCGACCTCCTCAACGTCTCAATTCTTTCCTGCTGGTTTTCTAATGACATGACAGCTCCTTTTTAATGACAGAGTGGAGAGTGAAGATTGAAGAGTGGAGATGTCGTGTTTCGGCTTC
>WQUP01000053.1 GCA_009782015.1 Endomicrobiia bacterium
AGTTGACGTATTCAAATCCTTTTATTCCGACAGAGCGATAGACGATATGATAACAACCGGAGTTGCGGTTGAGCCTGCGTTGATAATACAGGAATGGGTAGATTTTTCTAAAAGCGGCATTGCGGCATTGGACGGCGACATACTTACGATAAACGGAGCATACGGCGAATGCGAAGGAATAGCTCAAGGCAGCGTGCCCGCAGACCATATAGTTTTAAAAATTATAGATTTCAAAACAGGAAAATTTGAAGTGAAAGAATACAGGCGGGCAAATAAAAATTTAAGAGTAGAAACAAATGAAGACGGAGCAGGCGTTTTAAAAGAAGTAACGCAAGGTCAGACAGAAGAGATATTCAATAAAAATGAATTAACAACAATAGTAAAATCGTTCGGTAAAATAAAAGAAGGTCTGAGAATTGAAAATCCTGAAGTAGAACTTGGTTTTGACTTTAAGAATAACTATAAACTGGTGCAGGCAAGGCATAATGTTGCCGCAGAAAGCAAAAAAACGGTGTCAAAAAGCATAAGAACAGATGAGCGGGAAGCAGGGAAAATGGTTATAGCAAATCCGGATGAAAACAATCAGAACCAAAAAGCCGCCGTTTCTAAAGAGGAATTTTTTAAAACCGTGTTTTCGGGAAGCCTTGAGGAAAATATACTTTTTGGGAAAGTGCTTTCCTGTATTGTCAACGGCAATGAATGGGATTTTCTTGCGGCGGCGCGGTCTTACGACGAAAAATTAGGCGAGTATATCTATGCGATTTCAGATTCAAATTTTAGAGACGCTGTCGAGGCGGCGTTTGGCTTTGATGATATCGGAGCCCGCGCAGCCGCGTTAAGTTCCGCTTTTAAAAGCATTCCGGAAGCTGATGAAAAATTGCTGAATTTTCTTGCTGCCGTTTCCGAAAGCGGCATTTCCAACGGTTTAGGAGGCGTGCAAAAAGATGATGTGCTCGAATATCTCATAGAGCAGTTGAACTCGCAGCTGCCGGCATTGGCGGAGGTAGAGCCTGCTCCTTTTGTTGACATTATAATTCTAAAAGATGCGGCTGCTTCAAAAGAGTATGTCTTAAACACGTATAAAACGCTTCATTCTTTGAATGATTTAGCCGCTTTGGCCGTTATTTATAACAATGCCAAAAACGATTTAAACGCTCTGCAAAAAGAAGAAATCATCTCTCGGGTTTCGGCTTTTATAAAACAGGTTGACTACGATGCTTTAAACGCGGCGGAGAAAATACGTTACGCGCTTATAACAAGCGTATTTGAAACAGGAGCTGAAAACATTTCAGTGACAATACCGGATTTTTTTAACTTAGACGCAGACACTCTGCTTATTTGGATGGCTTATGAGGGAATAAACGGGGTTGACGTTCTTGCCAAAGAAATAATGCGCAATATTAAACTTAAAACGACCGCGTCGGCAAACGGACATAAAATTCTTCTCGCTGCAAACTCGCTTATGCCGGTTTCTGCAGGTAAAGATGACGAGAAAGCGGTCGCCGCCGCCAAAACAAGAAATGCCGCTTTAAGTTTGCTGGCTAGTGAAAAAAACTTCTATAAAGAAATTTCAAAAACAGTGAGGTATTTTACTTATATGCTTGAAAAGATGAAAATTGACAAATATTTTGATAGCGCAGATTTAATAAGATTTAAAAATACGGTAAAAAGACTAAACGACTTAAAATATATTAATTCTGATGCCGAAGCAGGAGAGGTGTTCAGGCTTATGTCGGAACTGAACGATTTTGGCCAGATTGCGCAATACAATGAATTGAAAGATCTTATTTCCAAAACCGTTGAGCATGTTAGATATATTGTTCGGGCTGAAGAATCGGAGCGCGGATTTGGAAAAGCTAATCTAAATACCGGCTTGTATATTCCCGCGCATTTTAAAATACTAGAAAAATTGCCGCAAAATTTGTCTGTTAAAACGCAAGATCCCGTTATTTTAAATATTGAAGAGGCGGATGAAAGCAAGAAAAACGCTAATACTACCGTAGAAAAATTCAAGGCATTTGAAAGGCTCTTGGAAAACGATTCATTGGCGCTTGCCGAAATGAATGCCGCTAATGACGCCGTTTCAATAAACAATACCATAGCTGTTTTGGAATTGATGATATCGGATCTCGGCATAATTGATGCGGATTCAGGGAAGTTTGCAGGACAGGCGTTAAGTAAAATAAAAAATGTAATAGCCGGCGGTTTGACGGATGAAAAAATTAAAGAATTAAAAAGCCCGAAAGAATGGAAGGAGCGCGCGCTTGAAAATATAAAGGAAATACATACCCTGATAACCGCCGTTCACAGAACTTCTTTCAGGGTAATGATGGGAGAGAAAGGGTTTAGCGTAAGCGGCGTAAGGAAAATTACAATTAAGCCGGACGTAATCGCCTATGATTTTTCAGATAAAGAAGAAGTTTCCGAAGCGGAAATGGAATTTTTGTCTTTACTTGCAGGGTTTGACAATAAGCTCAGGCTTGCTATGAAAGACGGAAAATTTATCTTTAGCGGTGAAGCTAATATACATGGAGTGGATATTATTGTGGATATAAATAATACGCAAGAGGGCATAAGGCTGAATTATAACGATGTAAATGGCGCGGGAATAAAATATATCGGCGAACCGCTTGAATTGATGGGGATGACAGTAAAATACATGGGCAGCAATAATAGCGGTTACACAGTTTGCAAACTGCAAGGCGTTTATGGAAATGCAGATAAATTAACTGCCGCAAGAGAGTATGGCTTGAAGTTCCTCGAGCTTTTGAAATGGGAAAAGATACGCGCGATTTTTGAATATAACGGCTACGGGATTAAGCCATCCGAAAAAATGACAATTAAAACTCCTCTTGCAGAGGATGATAAAGAGCTTGAAAAGATATACGATTACCTTGGGATAGAAGAAAATAACCGTAATTTCGAAGAAATAACAAGGCGTTTTGCCGACGGCAGAATTATCGTAAATGAAAAGGGCGTTCTTGCGCCTAGCGCCGTCATTGCGGTCTCCGAGCCGCAATCCGTCTTAAAATCAGAGATTGCGGATCAGCTCCGCAATGACAAAGGCTGGAAACAAATGCTTTTGCAGGCTGCGACGATAGATTCTTTAGGCATTGAAAATTTAAGCTTAAGAGACGAAGGCAACATCGGCCGCGCGGATTTAAAAAGCGGGGTTATACGGGTAAAAGACGGGTTTGTGTCGCTTAAAATTATTCAAAACGACGATTTTAAAGCTGTTATGAGCGAATTTGTGAACTTTAACGGCAAGCGCGAAAAACTTACCGATGAACGTTTAAGAGAGCTGCTGCAAAACGAGGGCTTTGTTCTTGCCGCAAAAGACAGCGTTGATAAAAAAGAAATAGAAGAGATAAAATTAAGCATGGAAGACGTCGGTCCGAGACAGAAAATGGATGCCGGAGAGGCAAAAGGTTTGGGCGTTTCCGAAGGAATCGGCGAAGTTGTTTCCGGCAGGGCTGTTTATGACCGTGAAAAACTAAAAGAGGGCGATATTTGGATAACCGGTTTATTGGGATCTGACGATATATCGGAATTGTCAAAAGCCGGAGGCTTTATACAAACGTACGGCGGACGTTTAAGCCATATCGCAATAACCGCGCGGGAAGATGAAAAGCCCGGTGTTTTGCTGCCGCCCGTATGGCGCGACGGCAAGCTGGTAATCAACGGCGTTGTTGTGGAAGAAGGCATGCAAATTTTATTGGACGGACAAACCGGCATTGTTTTGGCGTTTGACGAAAGCCTTAAAGAAGAAAAAATAAAGAAAATGCAGGTTTTTAACGATGAAATTATAATCCGCAAAGTTGAAAATACCTTAAAAAATATCCCGCATATTAAAAATAAGAATATAGTTTACGATTTGCTTGCCGGCGCGCAAGAACGGTTAAACAAAATAACAGAGACGCAGGAAAATAAAGGAACTTTAGAAAAGCTTAGAAATGAAATAATAATGCTTAAAGAAAAAAATGCCGCGGCGCCCAATGTATTTTCGGCGGTGAAACAGGCGGTTTCAAATGCCGTTGAGGGCTTTGCCGTTAGTTTGAAAGATCTTTTTGACACGCAGGTTTACGGCGCAAAAGCCGTAAATCTTGCAAATGCCGCCAGAATTCTTAAAGACTCCGGCATAAAAGGCGTTTCCGTGCCCGACGGTTTTGCTCTGTCAAAAGAATTTTTGGACAGCGATGAAAAAACACTGCAAGAGTGGGCGGATGAAAATCTTGAAGACGGCGTTTTGTATGCCGTAAGATCTTCGGGAGTCGGCGAAGACGGAAAAGAATTTGCTTATGCCGGTCAGGCGGAAACAATGCTGAATGTTTCTAAAGCGGATATTGTAAAAAATATCAGGAAAGTGCAGGAATCATTTTCTAGCAAAAGAAGCGTTGAATATATGGCCAAAAATAATCTAAAGGTTATCCCTGCCGTGTTTGTGCAAAAAATGGTTAAAAATCAGGTTGCCGGCGGACAAATATTTACAAGAAATTCCGAAGGCAATAGCGAAATAGAAGCCGTCCGGGGTCTTGGCGAAGGCGCGGTTTCCAATAAAGTAAGCCCCGACAGATTTGAAATAAGAGAAAGCGATAAACTTATAACCGGCAAAAAAGCGGACGAAAGGCTTACAAAAGTCGTAGAATCCGAAACCGGCACAAAAATGGCGCTTTTAAACGCGCAGGAAAAAGCAAACCCCGTGCTTACTGAAAAGATGACCTTAAAACTGAAAAAAATAGCCGACATCTTAGAAAAAGCGTACGGATATCCCTTAGATATTGAGTTTGCCATAGATGCTGACGGAATTATCCACATATTGCAGGTAAGGCCAATAACAACTTTTGCCGCAAACGCGCTTATGCCCAACCCGGCTGTTTTCAACAATATCAGCGAAACGCTGTTTGACAATGACCCAATCAAATCAAAATCGTTGGAAAGACTGCTTTCCGCCTCTTAATAAAATACAAATGGGTTTCTTTAAAAACCCTTAAAGTCTGTCATACCGGAAAGTCTCTGTCCGGTATCTGCAGTTTTTTGTTGTCGAACAAACTTTAAGGCAGATTCCGGACTACTGCTTTCCGGAATGACAAGCAGGGGTTATTAGAGACACCCAATTACGAATTGGGTTTCTCTAACAACCCGGCAATCTTGTCATCCCGGAGTGTCTCTGTCCGGGATCTGCAGTTTTCTTGTCGTCGGCAAGATTTTCAAGGCAGATTCCGGACAACAAATTTCCGGAATGACAACGGGGTTTTTAGAAGATTCCGGTTTTCACCGGAATGGACAAGTGTTCCCGAATATTTTTTTGCAGAAACAAATTGAAAATTCAACAAATTTTTGTTATAAATACACTCACCTATGAAGCATATTGAAATTCCCGGAAAATTCATACCTGTAATAGATAAAATCGCAGCTGCGGCGCGCGAAAGCGGCTTTGATGTTTATGCCGTTGGCGGCTTTGTCAGGGACATTATAATCGGCAGAGAGCCGAAAGATCTTGACATAATGGCCGAAGCTCCGAAAACATCTTTCCAAGCAAGGCTTGCCGGCGTGGAGTTTGCGAAAATATTAGCCGCAAAGTGCGGCCTGCGCGAGCCTGTCGTTTTTGAAAGATTCGGCACCGCTAAACTTTTTATAGACAACGAAGAAGTCGAATTCGTCATGCCCAGAAAAGAGTATTATGAAGACGATTCAAGAAATCCCGACACGGAAATAGGAACACTTGAGCAGGACGCGCTCAGAAGAGATTTTACGATAAACGCTCTTTTCCTGCGTTTGTCCGACATGCATGTTTTAGATCTTACCGGCATGGGATTAGCCGATATAGAAAGCAAAACCATAAGGGTAACCGATCCGCCGAACGCCGATATAATATTTTCCCAGGATCCGCTCAGGATTTTGCGCGCAATAAGGCAGAGCCTTCAGCTCGGATTTAAAATAGAGACTGGAACTTTCGGCGCAATGAAAAAGGCCGCAAAACGCATAAATATAGTTTCGCCGGAAAGAGTGCGCGACGAAATTAATAAGATACTTGCCGAGAAATCTCCGTCGAAAGCGTTTTTGAAGATGGATGAAATAAATCTTACGGCTGAAATATTTCCGGAGCTTGAACGGCTCAAAAATCTTGCCCAGCCGCCAAAGTACCACAGCGATGACGTGTATAACCACACGCTTAAAGCGCTCGACAGAGTGCCGGCAGAGCCGGTTTTAAGAATGGCGGCGCTTCTTCACGATCTCGGAAAATTTAAGAAGTTTAAAAAAGACGGAGACAAAATATCGTTTCACGGACACGAAACCGAGAGCGCAAAAGAGGCGGAAGCCGTTTTAAAGAGGCTAAAGTATTCCAAAGATTTTATTTCCGCGGTTTCGTCCGTTATAGAAAACCACATGTATCCGAAGAACTATTCGTCCGAATGGAAAGATTCCGCGGTGAGAAGGTTTGCAAAAAGCTGCGGAGCGCAGCTGGCCGCGGTTTTGGAGCTTGAAAAAGCCGATTACGGAAAAGACGAACCGGACGAAAAGATTTTTGATCTCATAAAGAGAATAGAAAACATGAAAGCCTCCGGCTCTTTGGCTCCGGAAGGCGATTTGCTCAGCG
>WQUP01000054.1 GCA_009782015.1 Endomicrobiia bacterium
CTGGACGCTCGCGCCTTGATTGCAAAAAAAATAAAAGTTTGATATAAATACGTTCACTTTGCTTTGCCTGTAGCCAGGGCAAGGCTAAACCCTGAGGCTTATAGTCCTGAGGGAAATCCAAAAAGGAGGTTAACCATGAATTACGAAACCACGTTTATCTGTTCCCCGGAATTGCCCGTTGAAAAAGTAGAAGAAATTACCTCAAAAGTAACTAAACTCATCGAATCTTCCAAAGGCACGGTAAAAACGGTTCAGCAGCTCGGCAAAAAAAGACTTGCCTATCCTATAAGCAAGTTCCGCGAAGGAAGCTACGTTTATACGGAGTTTTCCGGAGAAGGCGCCGCTGTGAGCGCAATCGAAAATTTTCTAAAGCTTAACGATTCCGTCATCAGATTTCTTACGATTAAAGTCGAAAAGAAAAAAGTTGTCGCAAAACCGAAAGCGCCGGCAGCTCCGGCCGCTCAAGCGGAGGTAAAACAAGATGAACCAGCAACCACAGAACAACCTGCGCTTGCCTGAACAAAACAGCGTAGTGATGGTAGGCAGGCTTACGAGAGATCCCGAGCTTAGACGCACCGGCACGGGAAAAGCCGTTTGCTCTTTCAGCATAGCTATAGGAAGAAGATTTAAAGATCAGGCTACGGGCGAATGGAAAGACGCTGACCCGACTTTTGTCCCTATAGTTGTCTGGGGAGAGATGGCCGAAAGATGCGGCGAGCGTCTCAAAAAGGGAGTGCCTGTGCATGTTGAAGGCAGGCTTCAGACAAACAGCTGGGAAGCCGAAGGCGTAAAAAAGAGCCGGCTTGAAGTCATAGCGTCAAGAGTGCAGTTTCTGTCGGTGGCTCCGAAACAGGAACAGCCTGCGGCAATAGGCGCAAAGGCCTCAGATGATTCCGATTCAGTCCCGTCTTCAGCTCCGTCTTCGGCTCCATCTTCGATGGTTTCCGGAGAAGAGGACGAAGATATTCCGTTTTAAAATAGTGGAGGAAAAAATATGGCATTTACGAAGAGACCCGCAGGACAGTCCAGACCCCAGTCAGGTCAGGGCGGCGAAGGCCAGGGCGGACGTCCGGGCGGAAAGTTCAGAAAGGGCGGTCCGATAAGAAAAAAAGTCTGCCGTTTCTGCGCCGACAAAGTTGAAATAGATTACAAGAATTTAAGCCTTTTGCGTGCTTTCATAACCGAAAGAGGCAAAATGCTTTCCGGCCGCGTTACCGGAACGTGCGCGAAGCACCAGAGAGAGCTTGACACGGCTATAAAGAGAGCAAGAATGCTCGCGCTTATACCGTTTACGGTCAACTGACAAAAAAGCGCCGGCGCTTTTTTGTCATCCTGAGGGAACCTTGTTCCCGAAGGATCTAGAGCGTCCGGCTTTAGTCGTCATTTTCTTTGTCGTCATTGCGAGAAAGAGCAGCGCTCTGACGAAGCAATCCAGAAAGCTAACGGAACCGGCAATTTTGTTTTCTAGATTGCCGCGCCCCCGTATTAAGACCTTACGGGGCAGGCTGCTAATGAAAAACAAATTTTAACATGCTCGCAATGACAAATAATTTCGGAGGAAAAAATGAAAGTTATATTGAGGTCCGATATCACCAACGTCGGACGCCAGGGCGAAATAAAAGAAGTTTCGCCGGGTTTTGCTAGAAACTATCTCGTACCCCAGAACCTCGCCATGGAGGCCACTGCCCAGAACATGAAGATCTGGGAAAGGGAAAAGCATAAGCTAGAGAAACAGAGAGAAGATACCATAAGCGCGGCTAAAGAACTTGCGGCAAAGCTTGAAGCTGCGGAGTTTTCGGCGAAAGTTAAAGTCGGCGACAACGGAAAAGTTTTCGGTTCCGTCACGACTTCAAATCTGGCCAAAATTTTTGCGGATCAGGGTTTTGAAGTAAGCAAGCGCGACATTCTCCTTTCCGACAGCATAAAAGAACTCGGGAATTACGAAATAAACGTAAGGCTTCACCCCGAAGTTACGGCTAAAATAAAACTCGCGGTTACGAGCGAGAAAGAATAAAAGACAGAGTGAAGAGTGAGGAGTGAAGAGTGAAGATAACGTGTTTTCGCTACGCGAAAACCTATAATATGTTTCGGCAAGGCCGAAACACAATATCTCCACTCTTCACTCTCCGCTCTTCACTCTTTTATTATTATGGCAACTAACCAAACCATCATCGAAAAAGTTCCGCCTCAGGCTATTGACGCCGAAATGGCCGTTCTCGGCGCTATGCTTATAGAAAAAGAGGCAATCACGAAAGCCGTCGAGATAATCACCGAAAACGATTTTTACAAAGAAGTGCACAAACAGATTTTCATAACCGCCAGAGACCTCTACCTTGAAAACCAGCCGGTTGACATAATAACTATTTCCGACAAGCTCAAAAAAAACGGCATGTTTTCAGAAGCCGGCGGCGCGTCGTATCTGACTTCACTTATCGATTCGGTGCAGACCGCGGCAAACGTTGAAAATTACGCAAACATTGTCCGCGATAAATCGATACTGAGGCAGCTCGTAAACGCGGGCTCCGAGATTGTCACGGACGCTTTTAACGAGCGCTTCGAGCCGGGCGAAATACTCGACAAATCCCAGGCTGCGCTTTTTAAAATTTCACAGTTTAAAAACGACGGCGGCTTTTCAAAGGTTTCCGAGCTTGTCCGGCCGACTTTAAAAATTCTTGAAAAGCTTCATTCCGACAAAAAAGACGTTCCGGGCCTTCGCACCGGTTTTGATAAGCTTGATGAAATGACCGCGGGCCTTCAGCCGTCAGAACTTATAATACTTGCAGCCCGCCCTTCCATGGGTAAAACCTCTTTCGCTTTAAATATCGCCGAATACGTCGCATTGGAAGAAAAAAAACCGGTAGCTATTTTTTCGCTTGAAATGTCAAAGGAAGCGCTGATGATGAGATTTTTGGCTTCCAACGCCATGGTTGACGCGCAAAAATTGAGAAAAGGCAGGTTTGCACCGGCGGATTGGTCGCGCCTTACGACGTCCGCGCAGAAAATTTCGGAAGCGCCGATTTTTATTGACGACAGCTCAAGCATAAGCGTTATAGAGCTGCGCGCCAAGGCGAGAAAACTTGCAACGGAACTCAAAGTAAAAAACACTCCGCTGTCTTTAATTATGATAGACTATATACAAATAATGCGCGGCTCAAATAAAAACGGCGGGTTTGAATCGCGCCAGCTTGAAGTGGCTGAAATTTCCCGTTCGCTTAAAGGACTGGCAAGGGATTTAAATATTCCGGTAATCGCTCTTTCCCAGCTTTCAAGAAAACCGGAAGACAGAGGCAGAAAAGACAATAAGCCGCAGCTTTCGGACTTAAGGGATTCAGGCGCCATAGAGCAGGACGCCGACGTCGTGGCTTTTATACACCGCGAAGGATATTACCGCCGCGAAGATCCTGATTTGGAAAAGGCCGCCACGCTTATAATCGGCAAACAAAGAAACGGCCCCACCGGCGACATAGACTTGGTATTTGAAAAAGAATATACGAGATTCAGATATGAGCCTTTGACAACCAGAACGGAGAATTGAAGTTGATGTAAGAGTCAATGCGTTTTTTGCCGTCATTGCGGCCTCCGAGCCGCAATCTCATTTTGAAAAGGCAGATTGCGGCTCGGAGGCCGCAATGACGAATTTAAAACAGAAAGGAAAAACGATGAAAACACAGCCTCCCTCGGCCGCCGGAAGCAGCAAGGCTGCCAAAATTGGTCAAAATGCCGCAAGCGACGCGGAAAACAAACATCCCATCGGAAAAATCCAGTTCGTGAAAAGAGCCCAGGTGTTTTTCAGGCAGAACTGGGTGGAAGTGGACAAAAGCGATTTTCATTTCAACCTCAAAAAAATCAAAGAGTATTTGGCAAAAGACACAAAAATTATGCCCGTGATAAAGGCAAACGCCTACGGACACGGCGGCATAGCGCTCGCCAAAGAAGCGCAAAAAGCGGGCGTTGCGTGCATAGGCGTATCTTCTCTTGAAGAGGGTATCTCATTTCGGGAAGCCGGAATAAAAAGCCCGATTCTCGTGCTTAGCAACGTGTTTCCTTTGGAAAATCTTCAAGTGGCCGTGGCGCACTCTCTTACGCCGACCATTTCGAACATGGCCGGAATAATGGCGCTGGAAGATCTTGCCGTAAGACTTAGCAAAAAACTGAATTTTCACCTTGAAATAGACACGGGCATGGGGCGCATAGGCGCGCTTCCCGAAGCCGCATACCAAATACTTCAGAAAATAGCGCAGACGCCCGAGATAACCATGACCGGCATGTACACGCATTTTGCGGTGGCCGACACGGATCCGGTTTTTACGCAGACGCAGCTTGACGCGTTTTTGAAAGTCGTAAAGTTTGCGCGCGCGGCGCTGGGACTGAAATTTACGGCGCACGCGGCAAACTCCGCGGCGCTGTTTAGAAACAAAAGAACGCATCTGGACATGGTGCGTCCCGGGATAAGCCTTTACGGACTCAGCCCTTTTAAATACGCGGAAAGATTTGTAAAACTTAAACCGGTTTTGTCGTGGAAGTCGAGAATCACATTTTTAAAAAGGGTTCCGTCGGGATTTTGCGTAAGTTACGGAAGAACGTTCGTTACAAACAGAGCGTCGGTCATAGCGACTATTCCCGTAGGTTATGCCGACGGATACAACAGGCTTTTGTCCAATCAGGGCGACGTTTTGGTGCGCGGAAAACGCTGCCCGATAGCCGGAAGGGTTACCATGGACATGACCATGATAGACGTTACCGGCGTGAAAGGCGTATCTCTCGGAGACGAAGTGGTTTTGATAGGCTCCCAGGGCAAAGAGCAGATAAAAGCCGACGAGCTCGCAAAAATGCAGGATACGATAAATTACGAAATAACATGCGCCATATCGCCGCGCGTGCCGAGGATTGTGGTGTAAACGGCGGAAGATGAGAAGCTGAGAAGTTGGGAAGTTGAGCTACGACAACGGTATGCTCTTTGTTTTTGCTCAGCTTCTCAGCTGCCCAGCTCTCTCAGCTTCCGCAGTTTAAAGAGGTTCAATGGCTCTCAAAAAAGAAGCTCTCAAGGCGGAGATACTTGCAAGGAAGACCGTGCGCTTTCAGAGGGACGCGGTTTATTCTTTTTTTGAGGACGTAGGCGAAGCTGTTTCAATGACGCTGGAAACGTTTAAATGGATATTCAAAGGCGCGATATCGGCAAAAGATACCGTTTCCCACATGGTAGAAGTCGGCTGGCGCTCTTTTCCCATCATAACTCTCACTTCTTTTTTCACCGGAATGGTTTTGGCTCTGCAGGTAGGCTCTTCCACAAGCAATCTTTTTAACGAGCCGGTTTACGTCGGAGCGATAACAGGCTTTTCGCTTGTCATAGAGCTCGGACCCGTGCTTACCGCCATAGTGGTTACCGGCAGAATCGGCGCAGCGATAACCGCCGAGCTTGGCACCATGAAAGTTACCGAGCAGCTTGACGCTCTCTCTACGCTCGGCACAAATCCCGTAAAGTATCTTGCTGTCCCGCGGTTTTTAGCCTGTTTTTTTATGCTCCCGCTTCTCACCGCGCTTGCAAATATAATAGGTATAGTCGGCGGACTCGTAGTTACCATGAGAACATGGAACGTCTCTCCGGCAATTTACTGGAGCAACGTTCTTGAGTTCATGGGAGTGGGCACTTTCATGCACGGGTTTGTAAAATCGTTTTTCTTCGCGCTTATAATAGCGGCGGTCGCGTGCTACAAAGGTTTCACCACAAAAGGCGGCGCGGAAGGCGTCGGCAAAGCAACGACAAGCTCGGTAATGCTGTCGATGATATTTATTCTAGTTTCCGACTACTTCCTCACGGCCGTTTTGGTGGCGATGGGAATAAAGTAACGGCAGAGTGAAGAGTGGAGAGTGAGGAGTGAAGATACGGAAAAGACTTTTTATGTTTCCATCGTCCCTTGCGGGAGAGAGTGTTGGAATGAAGGGCTGTTTTTGTCGTATCTTCACTCTCCACTTTTCACTCTTCACTCTGCCGTTAAAAAAATATAGAATGTACGGGCTTGAGAAACTATGATTAGCGTTAAAGATTTGCACAAGTCTTTCGGCAGGAAACATGTTCTGCGCGGGATAAACATAGAAGTTGCGGAAGGGGAGACGCTTGTCGTCATAGGCTCTTCCGGTACGGGAAAGAGCATTTTGCTTAAAAATATTGTGGGGCTTGTAAAGCCCACTAAAGGCTCAATAAGCATTGACGGCGTTGAAATAACTTCGTGTTCCGCAAGCGAGCTTCAGGAAACGCAGAAAAAGCTCGGATACGTTTTTCAGGAAGCCGCGCTTTTCGACTCGCTTACCGTGGAAGAAAACGTCGCGTTCGGCCTGCGCACTCTTACTAAGCTTGACGGCGAAGAGATTGCAAAAAGAGTTACGCAGTGTCTTGCGATGGTGGGGCTTGAAAAAGTGGAAGATCTTAAACCCTCGGAACTTTCCGGCGGAATGAAAAAGAGAGTGGGGCTTGCAAGGGCTATAGCGTATCAGCCGAAATATATTTTTTATGACGAGCCTACTACAGGCCTTGACCCTATAATGTCGGACGCGA
>WQUP01000055.1 GCA_009782015.1 Endomicrobiia bacterium
GGGAATATTCATATCATATATGCGGTATGCAGATTCCTAAATATTTGACGGACATTTACTGGCGCGTTCACAACAAGAAATTCTTTTTTCTTGTCGCGGCTTTTTCCGTTCTTTTGAACTGGGCCGGCAACACTTTTGTTTTTGAAAACAGCTATAAATTTTTGTATTTTGACACGCTCGGCACTTTTGTCGCCGTCATAGTTTTGGGAAGCGTCTGGGGGATGCTGGTGGCGCTTGCCAGCGCGGCGCTTTTGTCTTTCGTCACGTCTCCGCATTTCATATATCTCGCCGTCGTAAACGTTTCTGCCGCGCTGTACTGGGGGCTTTTGAGCGAAATGGGGGTGTTCGACATACTCAAAAGCAAAGATTATTCCTCGGGCTCGTCTCTTAAAAAAAATCTTGTTTCTTCGCTCACGTTTGTCCTGTATGCCGGAATTGCGGGCGGGCTTTTGACTGCGGTTTTCTCTTCGGTGATACGCGGCGTTATTTTCCAGAACTTTTCCACGGACCAGCCTTACTCGCTCTACTTTGCGCAGTGGTTTAAACAGATATTTTCCGTAAAAGACATAGGCTGGCTGGGTATCGGCGCAAACTACATCGCCGACACGTTTCTTGAAATACCCGACAAAGTTCTGACCGTCTTTTTCGGCGTGGCCATAGCCCTGACCATTTTTAAGTTCAACATAAAGACTCTGACGGACACTTATCAGGAAAAGGTGCAGAAAAACGAAATACCGTGGCACAGGATAATGCTCAGCAATTTCGGCCGCATGGAGATTATTCTCTTTGCCGCGCTGTGTTTGGTCTATCTGCTTAAAATCAAAAACGTTTCCATGGAGATGCTGTCCGGATTTATGGACGGAACCCACGTTTATTCTTTGAGGGATTACGTATTCTTTGAGATAATCCTTTTGCCGCTTTTCATCTTTTTGGCGCTTGTCGCGGTAAAGCTTGTCGCTGCGGGCAGCAAAGATAACGTTTTGGTTTTAAATGCCACGCTCAAAGACAATTTCTACATTAAAAATATGGACAGGGACATAAAGTATTTCCTCGTTGACGCTTTCTGCATATCCGTCGCGCTTACGGCGGTTTATATGTATATTCTCGTGTCAATCACGGGCGTTACGCCGATGGAATACTATAAAATGTTTTCTTACGTAAAAGCAAAGCCCGAGACGCTTGTGTGGCTTTTTATAATGCTTTTTATATTCGTTTTGATCGACCGCGCCAACAACCGTGCCACCGAGACCATGACGCTCAACGACGAGCTTGTAAAAAAAGAGACGGTTGACCAGATTTCCGAATCTTTTGACGCGCAGAGGCAGAAACTGCAGGTGATGGAGCTCAGCTGGTCGGACAATACCGTGGAGTTTCTCAGAAGCGCGCGCCATGATCTCGTCAACCAGCTTGAGAAATCCAAGACCGGCATGAACGAGCTTCTGCTTGAGGTTTACGACAACGTCGTAAAACCGTACAGCAGCTCGATTCTTGACAGCCAGCGCGAAATGCGCGCTTATGTCGATGAACTGACGAGCGGAAGGCTTGCCGAGTACGATTTTAAAAATCTTCAGGACGAGCTTGAAAAAACAATAAACGGCCTGCGCAGCCGGACGGCTTCTTATATAAATATAAATTTCAGCGGCTTTGAAAAAGAAAATTTGAACGGCTACTGCCGCATAAACAAACTTTTTTTCATAGCTTTCAACAATATAATAGACAACTCGGTTTACGCGCTTCAAAAGCGTTCGCTCGAACCGCATTTTAAAGCGGCTCTGTCGGTCTCAATGGGCATTGATACCGACCAGACGGCATTTGTGAGTATTGCGGACAATGCCGGCGGCCTTTCAAAAGACAAAATAAACAAAATATACAGAGTGTCGTTTGAAAGCTCCAAAGGCGTCAGCCGCCTCGGCGAAGGTACGATGATCGCCAAAAATTTCATAAAACTTTTCGGCGGATACATATCCGCGCACAATGTCAGGACCGGCGGCGAAATGGGGCTAGAAAGCTCGATACACGTTCCGTACTATTTAAAATAGAAGCTGAGAGAGCTGGGAAGCTGAGAAGCTGAGCAACAGCAAAAGCCGTTGTCTTTGCCCAGCTTCTCAGCTTCCCAACTTCTCAACTTCGGCTGTTAAAGGGGATCTGAAATGGACGAACAAAAAAGAACTATAGCTCTTACCGACGACGACGAAAATGTCCGCATGTCGCTCGAGAGGACGATAAAAAAGCACTTTAAGGACGCGCAGGTGCTTCAGTTTTCCAATACCGTCGATATAAAAAAGCATCTTTTAAACAATCCTAACCAGATAGATCTGCTCATTCTTGACATACACTTCGGCATGGGCGAGACCGGGCTTGACATACTGCCGGACATCAAAAAATATTCTCCTGCGCTTCCCGTAATACTTCTCAGCGCCATGGAAAAAACTTACGGGCAGGCCGTGACGGAGAAGGCCGGAGATTACATAATCGATTTTATGTCAAAGCCCGTAACCGAAACCGAACTGATAATAAAAATAACCAAAGCGCTCAACTCTAAAGACGCAAACGCCGAGCAGCTTAAGCGGCTTCATTCGGAAAACACGCTTTTGAGCGAAATGCTTTCTTCGGAAGACGAGCAGGGCGCCGGCAGACTTTTTGAAAACGAAGTGCAGACAAAAATACTTTCCATGAAAAAGGTTTTTCTCGGCGAGCCTCACGAGCCGAAAGAAAATATTGTGGTCAACGGGCAGGAAATAGACACCATAGCCTTTACCGCGCCGCCGCTTCCTTTTTCGATTATGGTTTTTGAAACGAAGTATTTTCCGAACGCCAAAGTTTACGGAAACGTCAACGAGCCCATGAGGGTTTCGGTAAACGGCGTTGAAAAAGTTTCAACAAAAAGGAGAAATCTTTTTGAGCAGTCGGAAAACCAGTTTAAGCAGGTAAGCAAAAGGATGGAAAAAATTTTAAAAGACGCCGGCTACGCGAAATCCGAAGAGATATACAGGCCGTTCATCCAAAGTTTTGTAGTTTTCACCGACAGCACCGACATTTCGGAGATTAACGCTTCAAATGCAAACAAATATACGAAGATATGCAAGCTGAAAGATCTGACGCCGGACTTCATAATAAAAACCGCTTTCGCCATGCCGAAAAGGCAAGTGGACGAAACCGTCAAAAAAATCGTGCTGGAAAAACTCTTTTAACGGCAATTAACAAATAACAAATTACAAATAACAAATAACAATTAACGGCAACCATCAATGTCTTTAATTGTTATTTGTAATTTGTTATTTGTTAATTGCCGTTTACTGTTTTGCGTCTTCATCTGCCGCTGGCTGTTCAGCCATTGGCTGTCCAGCCGCAGATTGTTCGGCCATAGGTTGTCCGGCCGGCTGCTGTGACGGCTCGGATGTTTGGCGGGCTGCCTGCGCGGCCGCTTTGTCAACCGCTTTCTTTAAATCTCTCTCTTTCTTCAGGAATGCGATATATGCAGGAAACGAAACTATTTTTTTTGTCTTTCCGAGATAAACATAAGCGCTGACATCGTCTTGAAACTTCACTTTTACAAAATCATTGCCGGCCGCTGCGCCGGAACTTAAAGAAACAAGCGGAGTATATAGCGCGTTTGACGCAACCGCGGTTTGCGTAGAAACCGCCGCCGCCGGGTTTTGCTGCGCGGGAGCCGCGTACCACGCCGAGCCTATTATGTTTTTGTAAGTCTGCGTGTCAACGCTGACGCCGTTGATTTTGCTTGCAGCCGCGTCTTTTTTAGCCGGAGCCGCGGCTTTGGTTTTGGGCGCGTTTTTAGCCTCGGCTTTCTTTCTTGCCGCGGTTTCTTTATCTATTATTTTGGCGTATATTTTAAGGCGTTCTTTTACGAGCTGTTCGGCTTCGCCCGGCGTCGGGATTATGTTTGTGAAAACTATGCGCACGGCCGCTGCTGCTCCGTCGTCGTTTTCTTGAAAATCAACGCTGTAGTCCGTGCCCTCTATAAACTGTCTTGCGCAAAAAGCCGCGGACGAAAACGACAAAACCACGAAAAACGCCAAAATTATTCTTTTCATAAAAATTTAACTCCGAAAATGAATTTTAACAGAAGCAGAACGAAAACGATAAAAAGTATTGCCGACACTGCTGCGGACGCAATTGCTATTTTTCCGGCCGTTTTAGCCGTTTTGTTTATTTTGTCGGAACTTGTTTTTGCTTCCTCCAAAACTTCCGGCGGTATTTTTTTATGAGCAAAATATAAAAGCAGCGGCGCTATCGCAAAATCGTCCAAATATCCCGCAGGAAATATGAAATCCGGTATTATGTCTATCGGGAGCACTAGATAAACAAATGCGATCAAGCTCAGCGCTTTTGCAAGAAACGGCGTGCGCGCGTCTTTGAACGCGAAAAAAAGAACCAATAATCCGCCCTTGATATTGAAAAAAAGCTTTTTAAAAAATTCCACAGCGATATTGTACAACATTTTAACGGCAGAGTGGAGAGTGAAGAGTGAGGAGTGAAGATACGACACCGTCATTGCGAGCGCTGAAAGGGCGTGGCAATCCAGAGTAGTTGCAGTATCTTCACTCCTCACTCTCCGCTCTTCACTCTTCCTTTAGAATGATTGGAAAAACCATAAGTTTTTTGTTATAGTACAATTCAGTATTTAAGGATTTTCGGAGATTAAAATGGGCGCAATAGGCGGCGCAAACAGGGTGAAACTTTTCTGCGGCATAATATCGGCGGATGACGGGATAACCGAAAAGGCTCTTTCGGAGATTGAGAAACGTTTCGGGAAAATAGATCTCCGCAGCGAAACCGTTCCGTTTGATTTTACGCAGTACTATAACGCTGAAATGGGCAGCGAGTTGAAACGTTTCTGGGTGTCATTCGACACCCTTGTATTTGCGGACGAACTCGCGGAGATAAAAGTTTTTACAAATACTATCGAAGACAGTTTTGCGGTTGAAGGAAAAAGGCGGATAAATATAGATCCAGGGTATTTGAATCCCGCAAACGTGATTCTTGCTTCTACCAAAGATTTCAGCCACAGGATATATCTTTCAAAAGGCATATACGGCGAAGTAACGCTGATATACAAAAAGGAAGATTTTACGAAGCTGCCCTGGTCTTATCCGGATTATACTTCCCCCGCGGCAAAAGAGTTTTTGCTCAAAGCAAGAGCAAATCTTATGCGGCAGCTTAAGGCCGGTTTATGAGAGTTTACGGACACTTCCTTCTGTTCGTTTCTTTTTTCTTGTTCTACTCGGCTGGCAGCATTTATGTCGCGTGGAGGCTTGTGAGCGGCTTTCGTGTTGCGCCGCCGCATTCGCGCATTGTTTATTGGTCGTTTTTTATAATGGCCGCGGTTGCAACCGTTGCGTTTTATTTCAGCACTTACAATATAAATTTTTTCATATCGTTTCTCGGGCCGCTTGGCGGAATATGGATGGGCATGATAGGTATCGCCGCAGGTTTCCTTTTGGCAAACGATATTTTAAATCTCGCAAACCTTCGGTTTGGATTTTTTAACCGGCAAAGTTTCCTTCACTATTCAACGCTTGTTGCCGCTGTCTTAAGCCTTTTGCTGTGCGCATGGGCTTTGTTCAACGCCGCTTCCATACTTAAAGTAAAAGAAATTCATTTGAAAGTTCCGGGGCTTAAAACCGATAAAGTAAGCGTTGTTTTGCTTGCGGATATGCATATAACCAATTTTACGGCCGGGAAGAATATTCAAAAAATAGTTGAAATTTCAAACGGTTTAGATCCTGACATAGTTGTAATCGGCGGCGATTTGCTCGATACCGACGTATCGGAAACTTACGCGCTTTACGGGCTTGATAAACTGCGCGCGAAGTACGGCATTTTTGCGGTGACGGGCAACCACGAATACTATGCCGGCATTAAGTACTGCGAAGATTTATGCAAAAGCCTTAACATAAAACTGCTCAGAAATGAAAGTTTTGACATTGAAAACGTCATAACTGTCGCCGGAATAAACGACAAGTACGGCGCGAAAGTCGGCGTTGACAAGTTTGATATTCCCGCGGCTTTTGCAGCCGCGGACAAAAATTCACCCGTGCTTTTTATAAGCCACAGGCCTGAAGCGTTTGCCAAAGCGTCAAATATGGATTTCAACATAGTGCAGCTTTCCGGGCATGTCCACGCCGGACAGATTCCTCCGGTTGAGATAATACTGCGGATATTCAAAAAATATTTTTGGGGCTTGTATTCAAATAACGGCTCTTATATGTATGTGACTTCAGGCGCGCGCTGGTGGCGGTCGCCGATGAGGGCTTTTAACTATTCGGAGATTGTTAAAATCGTACTTGAAAGGGAATAAAGACGGGGGGAGCGCTGCGCCCCCCCAACCCCTGCCATACTTTTTGCAGACGTTCAAAAAGTATGCAAAAAAACTGCCGCCGGATGCGCATTCGCTAAGATTTTCGCGGCAAATCCGGAACTGACCCTTTAGGGTCATCCCCGAATGTCTTAATCGGGGATCCATTTTTGATAAAAATAATATTTTATTCCTTGTATTTTTTTCGACTGCTAACAT
>WQUP01000056.1 GCA_009782015.1 Endomicrobiia bacterium
ATAAAACATTAACTAAAAATCCGCAGGAGCAGGAATCCACTTTATACAAGCTGATACTAAATCCTTATACCCCGTCTAATGTATTGTCAGAAATAGCCGAAAAAGCCGAAGGCAGGCATTTTCATGGAGAAATCGAGCTCCTGATGAATCCCAATACAAAAAATGATACCGCATGTAAAATTTTGTATAAGAACGGCAAAGAAGATACATATATTACACAAGCGCTAAAAGAATATCTGGAGAGAATTGAACGGCAAATGGAGGAAGGTAGGCAAAAATATGGAGAACTTTATAAAGATTCGCTTAAATTTCAAGAAAGACAACGGCAACGCATTAACTATCTTCTTTCCCTGAAATGTCCGAATGCGGATAACGGGCAAACTCCGGAGTGACAATAATAGTCTATCTGACAGATGTTTCCAAAAACCGAAAATATTATTTTGCAAAAGAAAAAATCTAGATTTACGGGAAATAATCTTTTGTAAAAGATAAAATATCGATATTTTACGGATAAGGAGAAATATTTTGGGCATAATTGAAATTATCAAAGTACTGATTCTGGGCGTAGTCGAAGGCGTGACCGAGTGGCTGCCGGTGAGCAGCACCGGGCACATGATACTTGTGGATGAGTTTATCCGGCTTAATGTGACGCCGGCTTTTAAAGAGATGTTTTTGGTGGTCATACAGCTTGGGGCGATTCTTGCCGTTGTGATGCTTTACTGGAGGAGGCTGTTGCCTCTTTCTTTGCAAAACAAAAGGCTTACGGTTGACAAGGGGACGTTAAACCTCTGGGGAAAAATAATAATTTCCTGCATACCGGCGGCAATTGTTGGCGTTTTGTTTGACCATCAGCTCAACGAGCTGTTTTACAATTACACAACCGTAGCGGTAATGCTTATTCTCTTCGGCGTCTTTTTTATAGTTGTTGAAAACATGCGCAGGGGCAAAGCCCCTGTAATAAATTCCGTGGTGGAGATAACTTACTCTGCTGCACTTATAATAGGTGTATTCCAGCTTATTTCAGCTGTGTTTCCCGGCACGTCGCGTTCCGGGGCTACGATAGTCGGCGGGCTTTTGATCGGCGTTTCACGGACTGTTGCTGCGGAATATACGTTTTTTCTCGCGGTGCCGGTGATGTTTGGCGCCAGCGCTTTAAAGCTGGTTAAGTTCGGTTTTCATTTTACCGGCGCCGAAGCGGCGCTGCTAATTTTGGGAACGGCAACGGCTTTTATTGTGTCCGTGATTTCCATACGGTTTTTGCTGGGGTACATCAAAAATAATGATTTTAAGATTTTCGGCTGGTACCGGATAGTGTTGGGGTGTTTGGTGCTGGCGTATTTTATGGTTGTTGTTCATTAAGGACTTTAAGGTCTTTAAAGTCCTTAAGGACCTTAACGTCAAGGCGCAACAAGGAAAAACATGCAGCTTCAATTTCCGCAGTTTTCTAAAAAACAAAGAGTAACGCTCAAAGTAGTTATGACGCTGCTGGGGATATCGTTTATAAGCTACGCGCTGTATTTTGCGCTGATGGCGTTTTCGTTTTTCGGCGAAACTTTTTTTATGGCGCTTGCGGTAATATCGGCGGTTCTGGCAATTGTTTTCTGCGTCATGTTTCTGTTTTTGGAAAACAACAAAAGGCACTTTCGCGCATTATTTATAGTTTTTGCGGCCATAGTCGTTTTGTCGGCGGCAATAATAATAGTCTGCAAAAGCTATCAGAACAGCATACCGAAAGTTCTTGCTGCAAACGGCGTGGATTTGACGGACTACATTCCTTTTCACGGCGCAAAGGTAGCTAAGCTAGATAAGCCGGCAACTCTCGAGTTAGAAAAAGATTTTCCGGTTATGGACGGAGCAACCGCGCTGTATCCGGTCTATGCGGCGTTTGCCCAGGCTGTTTATCCGGAACTTGCAAAAGAAGAAGAGCCGTCCGTCACCAGAAACAGATTCATAGTCTGCAACAATACAAAGTACGCCTATGACGATCTGCTGCGCGGCGCCGCGGACATCATATTTGTAGCCTCGCCGTCTCAGCGGCATATTGACGACGCGAAAAAGGCCGGAAAAGATTTGCAGTTTGTTCCAATAGGAAGAGAAGCGCTGGTATTTTTCGTCAACAAGAAAAATCCCGTAAACAGCCTTACCCTGCAGCAGCTGAGGGATATTTATTCCGGCCGCGTAACAAGCTGGAAAAAAGTCGGCGGCAAACGCGGAAAGATAAAAGCTTTCCAGCGCGCCGAAGGCAGCGGCAGCCAGACCGCGCTTGAGGAGCTTATGAAAGGCGATAAAATAACGGCGCCTCTAAGGGAACGCATTTCCGCAGGCAAAGGCGCCAAGGCCGAGGCGGTTGCGGATTACAGAAACTATAACAATGCGCTCGGATTTACGTTCAGATTTTTCGTCGAAGAAATGGCAGGACGTGATCAGATAAAGATTCTCTCGATAGACGGCATAGCCCCTACCGAAGAAAATATAACGAGCGGCCGCTATCCGTTTACGTCGGAATTTTACGCCGTAACTGCCTCCGGCAGCGATATAAACGGCAATTCCGGCAAAAAGCAGAGTACCGAAAAGGTTATAAAGTGGATTCTCTCTGACGAAGGCCAGGAGCTCGTGGAAAAATCGGGATATGTGCCAATGCAGGAGCATGTAAAAAAACCTTCTTGATGCAGTGTCATTCCGGCTCCGTATTTAGACACTACGGGGTAAATTCCAACCGGAATCCATGTTTGCAGTTGTCGTCAGGAAAATCTAAAGATAACGTGGATACCGGCTTTCGCCGGTATGACAAACAGGGTTTTTAGAGAGACCCAATTTAAAATATGAAAAAACTTTTAAGTTTTATTATCATGGCTGCGTTGTTAGCATTTCAGACAGGCTGCGGCGGAAACAAAAGCGGCGATAATAAGCCCTTGATGAACCGCAGCACTTACTATGAAGACATAAGAAATATTCTGCTCAACGCAACTCCCCGGCAGCTCGGTCTTGAGCCCGAATCCATGCCTGAGTCCGAATCCGGCCTTGTGGCCGAACGCGGCCTTGAGGCCGAACGCGGCCTTGAGGCCGAACACGGCCTTGATGCCGAACACGGCCTTGAGGCGCATGAAGGACAAAACCGCATATACGGAATAATTATAGAGCAGAACGTGGCAGGATTGATTCAGGTGCTGTACGCGACGTATGCCGACGGCGAAGCTGCTGACATTATTCAGAACGGCCGTTATGTTATAAGCTCCGGCGCTGACAGCGCCAGCAGCGGCGTTTCAAAACTTTTATACAAAAATGCGGCAAGATACCTCGAGTTCTACAAAGACGACGTTGAAAAATATCTGAAAAACGCAGCTCCGCTGAAAGCTGCTTCGGTGATGCTTTCGACTTTATTTATAGACGGCAGCGATGATCCGGAGACTGCCGATACCATAAAAAAATATGTGTCCGGCGCATCTGAAACGTATCTTTTAGAAAATCTCAAGCAGGATAAAAACGCTTATAAGCCCGCTGCAAACAAAATCAAAATACACTTTCTCTCTTATGACGGTCGTTTTTCGATTGAAGGAGACGCTTCATCGATAACTAAGTCGGAGTATGGCGGTCTTCTTTCCGCAAGAGCCAGGATCGCTGATAAAATTACGGAAAATGCGGCACGCGCGGAAAAATGACAAAAGAAAACCGCAATACCGCTTATACATAAATCTGCGAGAGATAAAGCTTTCGCAGAAGTACGGCTAAAAAAAAGGGGGGCGCAATTGAAATTTAAAACAAACAACAAAACCGCGATTATCTGCGTGACCGCCGCGATCTCCATGGCGTTTTTGTGGATTCCGTTCGGCTATCTGCAAAACAGGCTGGTAATGTGGCTCATTAAATTTGCGGGGTCGGGGGGAAACAGCGCCGCCATGTACACGGCGTTTGTGCTGCTGGGACTCAGTTTTATATATTTTCTGTGCATGGCCGGATTTCTGGCGTACGTGCTGATATATTTATTGAATCACAAAGAAGTTGAAAAATAGTAAAATATTAGCGGCAAAAAATTAGGCCGGATTATGACTGTTGCCGCGGGGGTGATGCTTTTAGCGGAACTTTTGTTTTTGGCAGGCGGATATATAAGCGGCGGCATTTGCAGAATAAATCAAATTTGGATTGTCGGGGTAACGCAGTTTTAGCCGGAAAAAATTATAAAGGGGAGTAAAAATGAAAGTAAAAACTGACGTAAAAACGGCAAGAATATGCGCGATAATCGCGCTGGCGGCAACGGTTTTGTATATTCCGTTGAACAATTTTATTACGCCATCGATAGTAAAGTTTTCCGCGATGCTTTTTCCTTCCACAAGCCACTTCAGCATTTACGCGCTGTTTTTTGCCATATTTCCGACGATCTTATACTATTTCGGCATGTTAGGACTTTTGGCGTATGTGGTTATATTTCTCTACAAGCACAAAGCTCCGAAAGAGGCAAAAAAACATAAGTAATGGACATTTTAACGCACGCGCTGTGCGGCGCGGCAGCCGGCACGGTTGTTGCAGGTTTTGCCAAGGCAGATTCTGCCAAGACAGATTCTGCCAAGGCAGATTCTGACAAAGGCGTAAAAACGCGTCTTGCGGTTATCGCCGCAGCGGCTGCGGGCGCCGTGCTGCCGGATTTGGACGCAATTAGCCTTTGGTCAAAATTCGACGGTACATTTGGAAAGATATTTGCGCTAGAACATTCCGGAAGATATATTTACTCCGCAAAATTCTGGTACTCCCACCATGCTTTTATGCACTCCGTTTTTGCCGGCATTTTAACGGCAGCATCCGCAGGCGCGGCATGTTTCTTTATAAAAAAAGCGGCAAGGCCGCCCGCCTTTGAAAATATCAAAAAGTTTTTTATTTCCAAAAAATTATATTTCGCGGGTTTTTTATCGGGCTGGCTTCTTCACCTTTTGGGCGACCTGCCCACGCCTGCTGCTGCGTGGGGCGGGATAAGGATGTGGTTTCCGTTGAAAGCGTATGTCGGCGGAAGCGGAAAAATATGGTGGTGGAACAACTACGACATATTTTTGACCGCCTGCGCGGTAATCGTAATAAATGCGGCGCTGCTCTCCTTGGAAAAATATCTGAAAGGCCGTATAAAAATTTTAACGTTTGCGGTATTTATGTCCGGCTTTTTGTTTGCGTTTTATCAAATCGAAACCCGCGGATTTGATTTCGGCTACAGCGGCAGCACGGAAAAATTTCAGGAGTATGAACAGAAATCAAAAGACGTCCAGAAAGATATTTTGGGCGGAACCCTGTATAAAATAATGGAAAAGCTAGACAAACGGCTTCCGTTTAATTTTTAACTCTATACCTCGCGGACTTCCCACGGTAAGTCACTTGGCCGTTACCCTGCGACTTCGCTCAGGACAGGCCCCGCGCAATGTGACAACTGATACCGTGTGCGGAGGTTCACTTAAATATTGAATGAACAAAGGGCTGGAAGGTCTGGATTCTTCAGCGGCGAGAAAAAATGTTTCGCCGCTTCAGAATGACAACAATAATCCTGGCCGTCATCCTGAAAGGACAAAGTTCTTGAAGGATCCAGATCAATAACAACAGTTTGTAATAGGGTCTCTCTAAAAACCCCATAGTAGTGTCATCCTGACCCTGAAACGAGTTCAGGGTGACATGCCGTTCAGTATGCCACCTAATGTGTCATCCTGACCCTGAAACAAGTTCGGGATGACACCACTTGCTTTGCGCTTATTTTTAGGGTTTTTAGAGAGACCCAATTATAAAACACATTGATTTCTCAATAAAAAGACGGGGACAATCGTCCCGCGTCTTTTTTATTATGCAATAAATTTAACTATACGCCCGTTTAGTAATTGCAGCACCAAAAAGCGCAAAGGGAGAAAGAAAATGAAAAAGTTATCAATAGTGATGGCGGCAGTGATGTGTATGGCTTTCGGAATAAATGCGTTTGCGGCAGGTCCGCGGCAGCCCATAGCAATGGGATTACAGAAAGGTTCGTATGTATCGCAGGTAAATAAAGCTCCGGTCACTTATGTGAGAGTTCATCCGCCGCAGCCAAAGGTTGTTGTTGTAAAGCAGGCGCCCCGTTACTACTATCCGCCGCAGCCGCGTTATGTGTATGTACAGCCCCAGCCCAGAGTGGTTGTAGTAAACGACAGTTATGTGAATACATATAATAACAGCGCGGCAATAGTTGCCGCAGGACTTTTGGGAATAGGCTTGATAGTTGCCGCAGCAGCCAATTGAAGTTATATAAGAAGTAAAAGAAAACCGGACGGAAGCGAAAGGGACGCTTCCGTCCGGTTTTTTTGTTAAATGATTAAAAACGGGGGAGCGCTGCGCCCCCCAACCTCCGCCTTACTTTTTGCAGACGTTCAAAAAGTAAGCAAAAAAACTGCCGCAGATGCGCATTCGCTATGATTTTCGCGGCAAATCCGGAACTGACACGCAGTGTCACCCTGAAAGGACAAAGTCCTTGAAGGGTCTAGACCTCTAGATCCTTCGTTGAGGACAAAGTCCTCGCCT
>WQUP01000057.1 GCA_009782015.1 Endomicrobiia bacterium
GTCGGCGGCAGCGGCTGGCTTGCTCTTGATGACAAGTCACATGTCGCTTATAACATAGGTTATGACAAAACTACCGAAACTTTAACTCAGTCAGGGCCTTTGAATTTTAGAAAAGACGGCAATTATACAATGCCTGACGGAACCGTAAAAGAAATTAAAGACGGTAAAATACAAAATCCTGACGGAAGCGTGCAATATGTTTTTGAAAACGGATTTTCCGATATAACAAACGGCAATGTAAAAACCAATTACCAAAGCATTACCGTATATAAAGGCTCAATCGTAGATATTACTGTCAATCATGAATACAAAACTATTGATCGCGGATGGGTAACCGCCGAAGGATATGGTTTTTCCAAAACAGAACAAATAGGAAGCCAACAAGCCAATTTTGCAGCAGCCGGCGCAGATGAGAACGGCAACTCTTTAAAAGGCAGCTTTCTAGTTGAGGGAAAAGACGGTTATTGGCATGTTATCAAAAACGGCGATAAACTCAGCAGCTTTATTGAAATTGATAGAGAACTCGGTGATTTTACGTTTACTAAAGAAAGCGAATACAAAGACGAAGACAAAATGGATGTCTGGCATATGAAGTCGGACTCAGACGCTAAATTCAATACGGCTAATAATATTCCCGCAGGGGTGTCTTTAGTAGGCAGCATAGCCGGCGATTTTATACTTGCAAGCGACGTAAACGGAAGTTTTTCTTTCCAATTGGCTCAGAACGCCTATGTTACAATTGAAGGACAGCCGGCCGGAGCTTATATTACGGCCGGTGCGGAAATTAAATCTATGAGGGCTGACGGTTCAATAACTTTTAACAAGGGCAGCATATTCTTGCCGAAAGATGTAAAGGTATATTACAAATTGGACGCTTCGGAACAGGCTGCAGTAGAAGCTTCAGCCAGAAACGCAAAAAAAACAGCGGCTCCGGGCGCTGATAAGGATTCAAAAGAAACAAAACCAAAGCCTACGGTTGTTGCGCATGAAGCATCCGGAAGCTATTTATTCGCGACGCAAGATGTCAAAGACGGAAAAGTCGTAGGGTACACCTTCTCGGACGGCAATATAGAATTTACGGAGGACGGCAAATTTAATCCCATAGGCGTTGGGTCAATATTTAAAACGGGTTCTGAAATATTCAGTAGAAAAATAGAAAGCGGAGAACTGCAAATCGCCGGTTTCTTAAGCGATGGCAGCGCGGTTCTTATTGCGGCAAACGGCGGCGGAGCGGTAGCTACGATAGGGAATTTAAAGTCCGGCAGAATAACGGAAATATATAGCGATGCCGGCTGCATACAGAAATACAGCGAACAAGACTTCAGCGGAAGAAAAGGACCCAAAAAAGAGGGGAAAGATACAGTTTATGACGAAGGAACAATCCTTAGGATTGATTATAAAATTGACTATGTAACCATCAACGGAAAACAAATCGGCATTCCTACGGATGAAGTAAAGAGCTTTTCTTGGAAAGGTTCGGCGAGTTATACCGATAATGGGGGTAAATTCAGTTTAAATCTTAACAGCAACGGTACGTTGAGCAATAACGGTTCCGTTACCACCGCAAGCGGAAAGACATATAAAATAACGAACGGGCAAGTTTCCATGTCCGTTACAGGACAGACCGGCGCAACAGCCATGAATACTTTTACGTTGTTCGGGAAGGACGGAAAAATAGATGCGGCAGCGGTCAAAGATTTTATGGATACAGCGCTGAAAGACAGTGCTGTGCAAGCGACAACTAAAAATGGGCAAGCAGAAACAAAAAAAACATCAAACAATTTCTGGGGTGAAGGCGGAGGAGAACAATCCGCTTATAATTTTGATTGGAGACCTGAGTCGCAAAAACAAGCAGAAAAGCAGGAAAAAATAAGAAGCAGAGCAAATGCTTTAGGAATACATGTGCCTCTCCCTTTGATAGATCCGGGCGCAGTAAATGAATACATAGACAATTCAAAAATAGCTAAAGAGTTAAAAAACGCATTCGGGCAAAATCTTTCAACTATGCTTGGCAATTCTTCGGGAGTAACGAAGCTTGGCGGCACGGTGACCATTGAAAACGCCGTAGCTCCTTCCGTCGTTCTTCCTATGTTGGGCGTAACAGGCATCAATATGGCTGAATCAAATGCCATGTACAATATAAGTTTTGATGCGAAATTTTTAGATGATAATTCTTTTAACGCAAAGGCTTTAGAAAAAAATCCGTTTAAGGTAAATCTTAATTCTGCGTCAGGAAATGTGTTTGTGCAACTTCCCGATCTCAGCGGTCAAATGACAAGCGGAACATTAAATAATATTACGCTTACTTTCGGTTCTCAAGGCAGCGTGGTAAATGCTCAATATGATGTTTCTTTTGTAGGGAATGCCAATTGGGGAAATTGGAGCAATGCGTCTGACGGCAAGTCTCAACCGGGAGCGCGTCCCAAGGTTGATACGAGAGGCGTTTATACATTCAATGATGATCATACGGTAACATTATCCGGAACTGCTGCTCAGCCTGCGACAATAACATTTATAAACGGTCAACCGCAGCTTTTTGGCGAAGGCGCCACCGCTCTGGCAGGGTCTAGAATTATAGTGCCAAACGGCAAAGCCGGACAATTTAATATCGGTTATAAGCTGGTAGCCGGCGAGTTGGTAAATCACGGCGGACAATGGGTCGGCAATGAAAACTCGAAATTTGTTTTCACGGATCCGCAAACCGCGAAGCAGACGATAATTGATTGGGCAAAAGCCAGCAATGTTGGCGTGCAGTTTAATAATATTGAATTTAACTTAATGTCAGGCAGTCTCCCCACAAATTTCTGGAGCGCATGCGCTGCAATTTCAGCTGCCAATTATACTTCCAATAATGGCTATTATGATTCATTTGCTTTAACGCAATCGATAAGTTTTACGGCATTAGAAAGCGGCGTTAGACTGCCTAACGGCGTTCAAATTGCAAAAGGCAATGAAGTTATTATGCGGTCTTTCTTATCGAATGATTTTAGCACTGTAGAAACAAAACTCTTTGCAGGTTCGACAGTTTCGGCCTCTGCCGATATCGGCTCCATGTATCCTCCAAATTGGGGAACAAGCAAAAACGGCGTAAATTTCCGCGGCACGGTAAAAAATACTTTTACTAAAGGCCAAGAAATAAGCATTAATTCTATGCTTGATTCGCAAGGGTATTCGTCTATACATAATTTTAACCCTTTCACTTTTGAGGGGCAAACAATACCGGCAGGCGCCGTACAAATCCGTACCGACGCGCTTGGAAATAATTTCTTATTGGGTAACGGGAAGTTTACAGATGCCGACAAAAAACTTTTTGGCGTTTCACAGCTTGAGTATTCAGGCTTGTCATCGCAAGGCAAGGATGGTTTGGCCTTCAACGTATATGCCGGTGCAAAAGTCAGCTTAACAAGCGGCGGACTAAGCGTAATAGACGGATATATGGATTTTCGCAGCATGGGCATTAAAGGAGAAAATAATAAATATTATATGGTTTCCGGAGTAAAACAGTTCCAAAACGGACAATCCAGAGATATTAGGAACAGCGCTTGGGAACTTGAACGCGGAACTGACGGCAAATTCGATTATAAAAAAGTTGATTTTAGCAAAGGAACGGCTTCTGATAAAGACAATGTATATGGAAAGAGCGTTATCGCAGTCGGAGGAGTGATGTTTGTTGACGGGCGTTATGTTAAAGGCGAATACGAGGGGGCAATGGGCGAGAAATGGTCGCTTGGCAATAAAGGCTCTCTCAATGTTGCGCTGGACGGTCAAGCTTGGACATATAATACCGACGGTTCTGTTGTCATTAACGGTTCAAAAGTAACTGTGCAAGGTTATGAAGCGAAAGCCAATAGGGAGGCCGGAGAAAACGGCAGAACTATTCTTAGCGGCGTTGAGGTAGGAAAGAACTGGATTATGCGCACTGACAATGGAAATATTTACAGCGGCAGAAATATATGGGATACCTCTCTTACGAATTCACAAGTTTCTTTTGTTTGTAACCCAAACGGTAAACAGATAACCAGCCTTACAGACGGCGCGGGCTTTATTGAGTTGCCGGACGGCAAATGGACTAAATACGACGGTATTATCCGCGCAGGGAAATATTTCACTATTGACCAAAAGAAAGGTTATGAAACTTATGCGTTTAACGAAAACGGCGCTCTTGAAAGAGTTGCCGATACAAAAGGCATACTTACGACGGCAGACGGTTCAAAGATAGACTATTCCGAGAAAAAAGGCTGGACAGCCGGAGAAGCGGGAACTGCGGAAAATGTAGGAGGCAAAGATAAATACGGCAATGATGTTTACAATCTTTCTCTGAAGGTAAATACGGGCAAAGATGGACAGGTAGTGTTTGACGCGCAAGGCAATGTCGAATTAGTTTTGGCAGACAAACAGAAACGCCAATTTACATACTCTTACGAGCAGTTCGCAAACGAATATGCCGCCAGAACTCTCAGCCCTCTTGAATATGCGCGATATCAGGGATGTAAAGCCGCAGGGATAGCTTATACCGTTCCAGGATTATTAAGCGAAGCGGAATACAATAAATCTCCAAAAGTAGTCGATTACACCATAAGCAGCCTGAAAGATATAACTTTCTCGGATAATCTTACGGATTCAAGCGGTAGATCTGTTAACCTTAGCTACAACATAACATCACTGACTTATAATTTTGCCGATGGAAATTACTCGGTAAAAGCAGACATAACTTACGATTCTTCAAAAGACGGCAATAAAGGGTTATCTTTATACGCTAAGACAAATATGGCCCCGCCGGCAGGCGGAGGAGGCAATTCTCCCGTAACGGAAAGAAATACTCTTTTTGAGATAAAGGCAAGAATTGAGGGTGATTATATAGAAACGTTAAAAGCGTCAAGCAGCGGCGACACAATCAAATTTATGGGCTCTTTTACAACAACCGGTTTGTCTCAAGGCAGGGAAACCTCTGGTTTTGCTTTTGAAGGATTTAAGGGCGGCACTAATGTTTACTTGATGGATGGCAGCTATATTGAAAATTATAATAACGGCGTTATTGACCGCAACAACAGAAGTACAACAGGAACGGCAATAACAGGCCAAAAACTAACTGCGACCGTCAACCACAACACCAGGGTGTTCTTAAAATCAGATACAGAATTTTATAATTTGGTAAGCGCAATATCGGAAAGCGGAAGATTAACATTAGGGAGTGTGACAATAACGAATGAATTTGTTTCAGGCGGAACACAGTATGCAATATCAGGCGACGTTTTCGGATCGTATTCTTGGTCAAGAATAACCGAGAAGAATTTGTATGTCGGCGGCATAACAATAAATAAAAACGGAACAATTAGCGGAACAAAAGTTGCCGCCGGCGCCGATGCCATGGGCGGAACATATCAGGGCAACGGTAAAATTGATTACGGTACTTGGCACGGCACGACGGATTTAGGCCAAGGCATTTCCAATTTTGCAATACAGAAAAACGGATTTGCAAGAGCCGCCGAAGTTGCATGGGGAACTTGCTTAAGTATCGGCGGAATAATATATCAGATTCCTCGCGCTATCGGCTGGCTTTTTAATTCCGACTACGGGGTTGATAATAATTCCCTTCTTAAAAAATCAGCTTCTTGGCTGTATGATAAACAAGAGTCTGCCGTTACAAGCAAAGATATCAGGTCTGCGGCATGGGGCGGGGCTGCTGCGGTTGCGGCAATAGTGGTTACGGTTATTACGGGTGGTATGGGCGCGGCTGCATTTATACCTGCTTTAGGCGGAACCAGCGCAGGTATAGGCGCTGTTGCGGCAGCAGGGTTTGCAACATTTACTTCATCATTAAGTATGGCTTTGTCCGTATCGGCATCTGCTTTGGTAACGGCATACTTTGCAAGTCAGGCCGCAATGAATGCCGCTCAAGCATATCAAAAGGGAGACTGGTTAAGCTTTGGATTAAATCTTGCAGCCGGTGTGCTGTCTATAGCATTCCCTATGAGAATAGGCGGAGCGTCAAAAGCGACTTCTTTTGCATTGCAGTCAGGGGTGACGACTTTGGCAGAGGCAAGAACAGTTGTAAATTTCTATAATTCGGCGGTTAAATTACAAAAAGCTGCTGAGGCAGCCGGCGGGATTGTAAGTGCTTTTATGCCTGAATATCAAGCTTTTGCTAAAGCTCTTGAATCTGCCGAGGCATTAGGTTTAAAGAATCTGGGTCAGACTATAACTAAGTTTGGTTTGTCTGCTAACGCCATAGAGGCGTCATTTGGAGTAAGTTCGGTAAGCGGCGCTGCAAAAACTATTCAAAGTGTTCAAAATACCGCAAACCTGTCAAAAAATTTAAGTTGGGGTGCAAATATAGGGCAGAGAGGCGCCAACTTTGGAAGGAGTATTTGGGGTAATCTTGGAGTATTAGAAGACGGTATAATACAAGGGCAATCAGGTTTTCTCGGAAGTTTAAGAAATATACAAACATTAGCGCTTCCTTTTACAA
>WQUP01000058.1 GCA_009782015.1 Endomicrobiia bacterium
CGCTTGAGCCTAAAGAGTAACGGTTTTTTGCATTAAACAAATCTGCCGGATGCGGCTAAATGTTGCGTCCGGCAGATTTATGTGCCCGCCATTTTTACATCACATTGCATAAGGCAATTAAATGAACTTAAGAGTTAAGTTCACCATTTCCGTTTCCATCCTTTTGCTGTTTTTCATTTTTTTCGTAGCGTACTCCATATTTACCGCCCAAAAAAGATTTCTGACATCGCAGTTTGAAGAAAACAGAGACCAGTCTTTCAAGGTCTTTTTTCATGCCTGCGAAGAAGCTTTAAAAAGCAATGACGAAGAGCAGCTTAACAGCATAATAAACTCGATAGTTTCCATACATAAGCCTTCCATAGTTTACGCTTCTTTTATTTCGGGTTATCAAAAAATATTTGTCTCAAGAGACGATAACATCAACATCGCTTCGGCTTTCGGCGACAGGCTAAAGCGCTCTTACGTCGCGCGCACCGAAAGATACGAATCCCTTACCGGCGAAAACATATATGAATACACTTCTCCGATTATTTACAAGGACAAATATTTGGGCACTCTTGTAGTCGGCTTTTCGCAGGATTATATGGAGTCGCGCATACAGGCCGGAACTTCCGTAATTTACCAGAAAGTAAAAACCGTCGCTATCATTGCGATTCTCCTTGCTATTATCGTCGCCAATTTTATGGCGTGGCGCATGAGCAAGCCCATAGGACTCTTGGCGCAGGCTGCGCAAAAGATAGGGGAAGGAGAGATGGACGTTAAAGTCGATGTAGCAAGCGGCGACGAGATAGGGGTTCTTGCGAAAACTTTTAACGAGATGGCCGTAAAGGTAAAAGAGACGGATAAATTAAAAGACAGCTTTGTTTCAAGCGTCTCCCACGAACTGAGGTCGCCTCTTGCCGCGATAGACGGATACTGCGATCTGCTCATAGAGGGCGTAAACAAAAATTATCCTCCCGAGCAGCAGCTGAGAGGCTTGAGGATAATAAAGGACGCTTCGATCAGGCTTACGAGTTTTATAAATAATATTTTGGATCTTGCAAAGATTAAGGCCGGAAAGTTTGAGATGAAATTCGTCCCGATACGCATCGGCGACATAATCACGGAGATATCCCAGCTTTTTGAGTCGCTTGCCCGCAACCAAAAGAAGACTCTCGGCTACTCCGTGGAAGAAAATCTCCCGACGGTGATGGGCGATGTGGAAAAAATCAAACAGCTGATAACCAATTTGCTCGGCAACGCTCTTAAATTTACCAGAGAAAACGACGGGATAAGCGTAAATGCCATGGTTTCAAAAGCGTACGGGAGCGATTTTGTAGAGGTGTGGGTGGCAGATACCGGAATAGGCCTTGCAAAAGGCGATCTGGAAAAAGTGTTTGAAAAATTTTATCAGGTAAAAGAAGGGGAGTTTAAAAAACCTAAAGGCACGGGACTGGGGCTTTCGATAGTATATGAGATAATAAAGCTTCACAACGGCAGAATCTGGGCTGAATCCGAGCTTGGGAAAGGCACGGTTTTTAAATTTGTCATTCCGGTTGCGAAATAATGCGGCAATATATGCAAAATGAATGAAAAAAGCTATAATTAAGCCGGTTAATTAACATGGATTTTGTCCCGAAATGCTCGGGCGGAGGACTATGATAGAAAATAAAATAGTTGTCATAGATGACGATGACGATCTGAGAAATCTCGTTAAGGACGTTTTGGAGCGCGAAAACTTCAAAGTTATAGCTTGTTCCGACACGGAAGAAGGCTATAAAAGGATTTTAAAGTCGCAGCCGGATCTTGCCATACTTGACGTCAAAATGCCCCAGATAGGCGGCATAGAGCTGTGCAGGCTTTTGAGAGATACTCCGGAAACAAAAAATATGCCCGTAATAATGCTTACGGTTGAATCCACCGAAACGGACAAAGTCATAGGTTTCGGCGTCGGCGCGGACGATTACATAACAAAACCTTTCAGCAACAAAGAGCTTTTGGCAAGGGTGAGAGCTTTGCTCAGGCGCTCCAACCGCAAAGAAGAAACCAGCATGCTTGAAGCCGACGGACTTGTCATGAATCTCGATTCCAGAACCGTTTTCCTCAATAAAAAAGAGATAGTTCTCCGTCCCAAAGAGTTTGACCTTCTGCACATGTTCCTTATGAAACCCAATTTCGTTTTAAACAGGGATTTTATACTTGAAAACGTTTTCGAATACAATGTCGCCGTTACTACGCGCACCATAGACACGCACATAAAAAATCTCAGGCAGGCCGTAGGCCCGTGGGGCAAGAGAATAGAGACCGTTTTCGGCAGGGGATTTAAATTTGTTCCGGCGGTAAAAAATGAGAAAAACGCCAGAAAAAAATAAACAGGTAGCCGTCGGCTCAGCAGCGCCGAGCGCGCAAGACGTGGAAAAGTACTTTCCTCTTGCGCTTGCCGTCGCGCGCAGATACAGCGTTTTCTTTCCGTTTATGGAAATCGAAGAGCTTGCCGCCGAGGGGGAACTCGGGCTTCTTGAAGCTTTTTCCAGATACAAAAAAGACAAAAAAGCCGTTTTTTCCACTTACGCGTGGTTTTGGGTGCTCAAACGAATACACGATTACGTGAACAAAAATATCGGCATAGTCGAAGTGCCGAAAAACGTCAGGAAAAATTTTATCGCGGTAAAAAAACTTATCGACAGCGGAACAAAAGCCGGAAGAGAGATATCCGACGGAGAGATCGCTTCGGCGCTCGGATTAAAGCAGGACGAAGTTTCGGATCTTTTGGCGCTTGCCGGCAATGCTTCCAGCCCCCTTTCTCTTGACGCCGAAATAGATTCAGGCGACCAGAAAAAAAATTATTACGACTCCATAGAAGACAAAAGCCGTCCCGGAGTTTTTGAAGAAATATCGCAAAGGCACGACAGCATGCTTTTGGAAGATATGCTCTCGGGGCTTTCGCAAAAGGAAAGAGACGTTTTGTCTTTCAGATTTGCGCTCGGCGGCCGCGCCGACAAAAAAATGTCGATAAAAGAGATAGCGCACAGGCTAAATATGACGCCGGCAAAAGTAAAGGATTGTGAAAATTCAGCGCTCGTGAAATTAAGAGGAATGATGAAAAACGCCGATGAACAAAAATAAATTGACAGCCGCCGCTTTGAGTCTGATGATTTTGTCCGTCTGCGCCGCTTTAGCGTACGCCGACGCGGGCGTAACCGGCGGCCAGATATTTGCATACAACCCCGACCCCGTAAGCGGAGCAATGGGCGACGCCGGCATAGCGCTTCTGGCGGACAAACCGGCTTGCGCCGTCATCAACCCGGCAAAAACCATAGCTACTTACAGGACAGTCGGCTCTTTAAGCAATTCGTCGCTTTTTGGCGAAATTCAATACAACTTTGCCGGAGCTCAGTTTCCGACTACAATAGGAAATTTCGGCATCTCTTTTATGTATGCCGGATACGGCGATATAGATTATTACAGCAGAACGGGCGCCCCGTTAAAGATGAACAGCACAAGCGATATGGCGGCGGTGCTCAACTACTCGGTGGACATAAGAAAGACCGTCCCCATGGACATTGTTTACGGCGGTCTCGGCATGAACATAAAAGTGATGCGCTCCCAGCTCGGAGACTACAGCTCTGAAGCTTTCGCGTTGGATTTAGGAGGCGTTTTAACTCTTCCGCAGATTGAGAATTTCGCGTTCGCGCTGGCTTACAGGAATTTCGGCTCGGACATTAAATTTGTCGAAGCAAAAAATCCTCTTCCGGAAGCTTTTGTCATGGGCGTGGCGTATAAAGAGAAAGATTTTTACAATCTTCAGGTAGCGCTCGACTACAGCGCGCAGCTTCATTCCGGAAACTACTTTTCGGCCGGTCTTTCCATAACGCCGGTCTACTTTCTGACTTTCAGAGGCGGCGTAAAGCTCGGCGACCAGAATCTCAATGCCGACGTGCGCATGGGCGTAGGCTTTGAATATCAGGCGTTTTCCATTGACTACGCTTACACTCCGGCAAACAATCTCAACGGCACGCACAATTTCAATCTCAGCTACGCTTTCGGCAAGTTTGCAAACCAGAAAGCCGCTTACGACTACTATATGCAAAACCATTTCAGGGACGCCGTTGAGCTTTACTACAAAAAAGATTATGTCGCGGCGCGCCAAAAATTTGACGAAATACTTTCGGTTTACCCGGAACACAAGCCTTCGCAAAAATATCTCCAAAAAATTACCGACGAGCTTGCCGACATAGACGTTTACAACGCAAGAAAAGTCAACGCCTACATGAAAAAAGCCGACTCGGCGATAGCCGACGGCGACGTTGTGTCGGCCACAAACTACTTTAACAAAGTTTTGGAGCTCGATCCGGAAAACTCGCTTGCCAGAACCGGAATAGAAAGGGTTGACGAATATACCAAACTTGCGATGCAGGCCAGGGACAGAGAGAAAAACAGGGAGAGAATAGAGTACCTCTGGGCGCGTTCGGAAAATTTCTACAAGCAGGGCGAGCTTGTGCGCTCAAAAGAGGCTCTCGGATTTATTTTGGAGATAGATCCTGAAAATCAGGCGGCAAAAGACGGAATAATAAACATAGACAACCAGCTGTCAAAAATCGCCGCCGACAAAGTCGCCGAGATGTACAGCCAGGCTATGGATTTGTTTAATCAGGGAAAATATCAGGAAGCCATAAGATACTTCGAAGCCATAATAATAGCGGCCCCGCACAGAAACGACGTTCAGGATCTCATAGCCAAAGCGCAGCAGAACATACAGCAGATAAAGGAAAACGAGCGGACAGCAAAAGTCTTGGCTGCGCAGGATAAAGTCAGAGGCGAGCTTATGCGCACCTTCGATACCGCTCTCAATTATTACTCCAAAAACAGGCTAGAAGAAGCGGTCAAATACTTCAGGCGCAGCAAAGAAATCGCCGATAAGTACGAGTTTACTGATTATTCCAAAAATGCCGGCAACTATATAACCAAAATCGGTTTTGCCCTTTCCGAGGCTTATTACAAACGCGGCTTTGAGCTGTTTAGAAAGAACGACTTTGAAAGCGCGGCAAAAAATTATAAGATTGCTTTGGGCTATAATCCCGACAACACATCCGCCGCTTTCGAGCTTGAAAGAATAGGCGGAGATCTTTCGCAGAAGTTTTACGAGCAGGGCATGTCGTACTACAGCAGGGGCGATTTCGACAAAGCAAGAGAGTACCTAAAGAGAGCCCTCTACTTCAAGCCCGACAAAATAGAAGCCAAAAGAGCGCTGGAAAAACTGCAGTAACAAAGGCAATTACGAATTACAAATGACGAATTACGAATAAAAGTCAATGCCGTAGAAATTCAACTCGTGCTGCTTTGTCGCCGTCATTGCGAGACGCTGAAAGCGTCGCGGCAATCCAGAAATAAAAACTGTCTTTTCCGTTAGCTTTCATGCCGTTAAATTTCCCTTGGAGTCTGTCCAGGAGTGTATAAATCCGGGAAGCACATGGCACGAGTTGGCGCGAGATGTGAGTGTCCCGGATGTCCACGAAGCGGACGAGGCGGTTGCCGTTGATTCGTAATTGGGTGTCTCCAGAAACCGCTGTCCCGCCGTGTCATTCCCGCGAAAGCGGGAATCCACGTTTGCCGTTGTCGTATAATAAATTTAAAGACACCATGGATTCCCGCTGGAGTTTACACTCGAATGTCTTAATCGGGTGCGGGAATGACAAACGAGGGTTTTTAGAGAAACCCAATTCGTAATTGCCGTTCATCGGGAGCATATATGTTTAAAAAACTTTTTTCATTGTTAATTGTTAATTTTTCATTGTTAATTTTATTCGCAGCGATTTCCTTTGCGGCTAAGGCTTATCCTAATCCGTGGATTCCCGGCAGCCATACGGACGGAGACGTGCACGGAACTTTGGCCGGCGGAGTAAATTTTGTAGAACTCTCCGATGCCGGCGGCACCATATTCATATACAATACTACCGGAGAACTTGTCCGGCAGATTGACTGGTCTCCCGGAAGAAATACCGCAAACTGGGACGGCAAAAACAAAATATACGAATACGTCGCCAGCGGCGTGTACATCTGGGTAGCCAAATCCGGCGGCTCCGTCCAAAACGGCAAAATAGTCGTAATAAGATAACCCCGCAAGTTTTAGTTATTGTACCTGTAGAATTCTTATATAGTCATATAGCTCTCCTCAAAAATTCATAACCTTTGCGATGCAAATCTAAAACTGCGACGTCTTGTCGCAGTTTTACGAAGGAAGCAATAATTGGGTTTCTCTAAAAACCCCAAAAGTCTGTCATACCGGAAAGTCTCTGTCCGGTATCTGCAGTTGACAAAAGTAAGTTTTAATTCATCTCTTTTGTCATTGCGAGCATGTTAAAATTTGTTTTTCATTAGCAGCCTGCCCCGTAAGGTCTTAATACGGGGGTGCGGCAATCCATACTTTAAGGCAGATTCCGGACTACTGCCTTCCGGAATGACAAGCAGGGGGGTAT
>WQUP01000059.1 GCA_009782015.1 Endomicrobiia bacterium
AAAAGACGTTTTTGCGGTTCCGGGCAGCATATACTCGATATTTTCAAAGGGCGCCAACTCGCTTATAAAGCAGGGAGCCGTTCCGGTGACAAGCCCGGAAGATATGGCCGAGCATCTGTCAAACCTTCCTTTCGGCGAAACTGCGGCGCAAGACGAAACGCCAAAACCGCAGAGTGAAGACGAAATCGAGCAGTCGGTTTTAGATTTTATATCCCGGCACGACGAAGGCGTAAATCTCGATATGATAGTTCAGGAACTAAATATTTGCGTTTCAGAGGTTGCCGCCATAATCTTGAAACTTGAATTGAGCAGCCGCATAAGAAGCATGAGCGACAATATGTACGTGAAAGTACGATAAAAGCAGAGTGAAGAGTGAAGAGTGAGGAGTGAAGATACGACAAAGACAGTTTTTGTTGTTGTCATTCCGTTGAAAAACGGAATCCATGTTGCCGTTAAACTATGAAAGGAAGAAAAGAACTTTAGTAAAAATGGATTCCGTGTCAAGCACGGAATGACAAACAATGCAGTGTCCGTATCTTCACTCCTCACTCTCCACTCTTCACTCTGCCGTTAAAAAAGGGAGCACAAAAAAATGTCCAAGTACCTGGTAATAGTAGAGTCACCCGCAAAAGAAAAGACCATTTCTAAAATTCTCGGGAGCGATTATGCCGTAAAAAGTTCTTACGGGCACATCAGAGATCTGCCTAAAAGCAAGCTCGGAATAGATATCGCGCATAACTTTGAGCCTACATATATTAATGTAGCAAAGGCAAAAAAGCTCATATCCGATTTAAAAAGGGCTGCCGACGCTTCCAGCAAGATATTTCTTGCCACCGACTTTGACCGCGAAGGAGAAGCTATTGCCTGGCATCTCAAGGAAGCGCTTGGTCTGCCGGAATCAAAAATAGAAAGAATAACTTTCCACGAAATCACTTCGGAAGCGATAAAAGAAGCCGTGCAAAATCCAAGACGCATCGACGACGCTCTTGTTGACAGCCAGCAGGCAAGACGCATTTTGGACAGGATTGTGGGTTACAAGCTTTCTCCGCTTTTGTGGAAAAAGATAAAAATAGGCCTTTCCGCAGGCCGCGTGCAGTCCGTTGCCGTGATGATAATATGCGAACGCGAAGACGAGATAAAAAGTTTTGTGCCGGTAGAGTATTGGAGCGTTGAAGCGGAGCTGCTTAAACAGACTGGAAATACGGCGCCTTTCAAGGCAGCGCTTGCTTCAAAAAACGGCGTAAAATTTGAGAAACTTTCAGTAAAAAACAAGGCTGAAGCCGACAAGATATTAAAAGAGCTTGAAAACGCAAAATACGTTGTAAAATCAGTGGAAATTAAGCAGCGCAGGCGCTCGCCTTACGGGCCTTACACAACCTCAACCATGCAGCAGGACGCTTCAAGAAGGCTCGGCTTTTCAGCCTCAAAAACCATGATGATAGCGCAGA
The DNA here is from genome assembly GCA_009782015.1 of Endomicrobiia bacterium. Lineage (GTDB taxonomy): Bacteria > Elusimicrobiota > Endomicrobiia > Endomicrobiales > Endomicrobiaceae > Endomicrobium_B. The sequence goes on from WQUP01000059.1 coordinate 1,449, forward strand.
AACTGTATGAAGGAATAAACGTTGGGGGCAGTTCTGCGGCAGGTCTTATAACGTATATGAGAACGGACTCGCTAAACATAGCCAAAAGCGTGCAAAGCGAAACGTTAAAATTTATCGGGGATAAGTACGGCGCTGACTTTGTGCCGAAAGCTCCGAGATTTTACAGGACAAAATCAAAAGGCGCGCAGGAAGCGCACGAAGCCATAAGGCCGACTTCGCCGCACAGAATACCGGCTTCCATAAAGCAGTACCTGACAAACGACGAATTCAAGCTGTACGATCTGATATGGAAAAGGTTTGTCGCAAGCCAGATGTCCGACGCGGTTTACAACACGTCGGCCGCGGATATAGCCGCAAACGATTACATTTTCAGGGCTTCCGGCAGCATACTGACATTTGAAGGCTTTTTAAAAGTTTACAACATCGAAGATGATGAGAAAGATGCAAATCTTCCGGAACTTACGGAAGGCGAAGCCTTAAATCTCGTGCAGATTCTGCCGCAGCAGCATTTTACCGAGCCGCCGCCGCGCTACAACGAAGCAAGCCTTATTAAAGCGCTCGAAGAGCACGGCATAGGCAGGCCTTCAACGTATGCGCCGACGATTAAAACCATTTTGGACAGGGTGTATGTGCGCCTTGACGGCAAAAAATTCATTCCGACAAATCTCGGCATAGTCGTCAACAACGTTTTAAAAAAATTCTTTGCCAACATAATCAACGTGGCGTTTACCGCGGAAATAGAAGAAAAGTTTGACGAAATAGCGGAAAACAAAATGCCGTGGCAGAGCGTTATAAAAGATTTTTACGATCCTTTCAAAGAAGATCTTTCGCAAGCCGAAAAAAATCTCGAAAGGCAAAAGATCGAGCCTCAAAAATCCGATGTGATGTGCCCAAAATGCGGAAAGGTCATGCTTATAAGAGATTCCAGAAACGGCCAGTTTCTCGGCTGCTCGGGATATCCCGAATGCAAAACGACTATACCGCTCGGGAGAGACGGAAAAGTTTTGCCTGAGCCCGAAGAAACCGACATGAAGTGCGACAAATGCGGCGCGCCGCTGATTAAAAAAATAGGGTTTAAAGGAAAAGCGTACCTTGCGTGCAAAAACTATCCCGAGTGCAAAACAACATATAATATAGATAAAAACGGCAACAAAGTATTAAAGCCAGAACCTGAGCCGACAGACATAAAATGCGAAAAGTGCGGCTCGATGATGCTCAAAAGAATCGGAAAAAGAGGGCCGTTTCTAACGTGTTCGGCATTTCCGAAATGCAGGAACTTGCAATGGATAAAAAAAGAGCCCGTAGCTCCAAAAAAAGAAAAGGTGTCAAAGACACCGGCAAGGCCGGCGGTAAAGCTGCCGTCAAAAAAGTCATCTCCCAAGGCGAGTTCGACTTCGGCCAAGAAGACGGCAAAACGGACGAAGTCCGCGACGTCCGCGATGTCCGCGCAGAAGACAAAAAGCTGATCGAGGCTTTTGAAAAGTATTTAAAAGCCGAAAGAAACTTCTCCGTCCACACATTGCGCGCGTACTCTGCTGATATAACGGATTACGCGCTGTTTCTTGCAAATTACGGCTCAACGTTTAAATCTTCCGACAAATACTCGGTCAGGGATTACATGGCGTTTCTCGCCAAAAAAAATCTTGAAAAGTCCACCGGCAACAGAAAGTTTGCGGCCATGCGGACTTTTTATAAGTTTTTGGTTCTCAATTCGATTCTTGAAAAAAGCCCGATGGAAAATATGCGCGGACCCAAAAAAGACAAAAAAGTTCCGGAATTTCTCACGGAGCAGGAGATGTCTGCTCTTTTTAATACCCCCGAAATGAAACTGCGCGACAGAGCCATGCTTGAAATACTTTACTCCTGCGGACTGAGAATAGAAGAGCTGATGGGCCTTAATTTAAAAAACATAGATTTTTTCGCAAACACCGTGACGGTGTTCGGGAAAGGCGGCAAGGAACGGATCGTTCCGGCAGGAGACAACGCCTTGAAAGTTATGCACGATTACATAAATGAGCGCAGAGCAGAGGGACTGCCGTACGACATAAACTCGCCTGCATTTTTGAGCATGCGCGCCAAAAGGCTTGAGCAGCGAACCGCCAGAAGAACGCTTCACAAATGGTTTGAGTCCGCGGGCCTAGCCAAAAAAATCAGCCCGCACACCCTGCGCCACACGTTTGCCACGCACATTTTAGACAGAGGCTGCGATCTGCGCAGCGTTCAGGAAATGCTCGGCCACAAAAATCTTTCAACAACGCAGATTTACACCCACGTTACCATAGAAAGTTTGAAAAAAGTTTACGAGAAAGCGCACCCGAGATCGAAATAACGGCAGAGTGAAGAGTGGAGAGTGAAAAGTGAAGATACGGCAACGACTTTTTTGCTGTCATTGCGAGCCGGAAACGAAGTTTACGGCGCGGCAATCTAGACATAAAACTCTCTTTTCAGTTAGCTTGAAAATATTATTCCCCTCGGAGCCTGTTCTCGAGGGTCTAAATCGGTGAGAGGGGTGGACGGAGACAAGGTCTCCAGACGGGGCGGTTGACGTTGTCTTTACCTCGCATCTCCGCATCCTCGCATCGCCTTTGAAAAAACTATGAAAGACAACATAACTCTATTAATGGAAGAAACCGGCTGTGACAAGAGCGAGGCGGAACTCGCCTTGGTTTTGTCCGATAACGACATTGAAAAAGCGATTACCAAGATCGGCATTCTTCTAAAATTTATCACCGCTTACAAAATCAAGCTCTTGTTTCCCGCGGAAAACATATACGGCCTTATGCATATAGCCGTAAACATGAAAACGGCGGAGCTGCTGCGCTTTAGCATGGTGTTTTCCCATAATCCCGCGGTTTACGAGATATCGGCGGATATGGACTGGTTTTCGTTTGAAAAAGCCATTTTTTCTGCGCGCCTTGACGCAGGCGCAATGGAAAGCTACACGCAAAGCATAGAAGAAAATATCAGGCTTTATACCGGACAGGCCGTAAAAGAAATAGCCAAAATATCTTCCGATGAGATGTCGGAGATAATAAAATCTTTTTTCAGTCCAGCCGCGGTAAACACGGAAATCGTGAGCGAAGAGCTCAACCTCACCCAGTTTAAAAAGCTGCCGGATTACGCTTCAAAGCAAAACGAGAGCTCTTACACGGGATACGAGCTCGGCTATGTCAAACTCGACGTGGCCATTCTTGAAGATTTAAACGGAAAGCCGGCGGGAAAAATATCCGAAGGCGACACGGTTTTATCGCTGATAACCGATTCCAGAGACATCGCGCACTATCTGGCGCACCTTATCGGCGGCAGAAAAGACGGCAGCATGATACCTCTGCCGGCGACGGTAAAAAAAATAACGTCAAAAGACGACGACCTTGAAATACATCTGCATTACGCCCCGTCAATAACCGGCCTTGCGAAAATAAAAAGCGGCGCCATGCTGAAAGTCCTTGAGACCAAGAACCCGCCGTGGTGGCGCAGGATTATGCCGTGGTAGCTCAACGGCAGTTAATAGTTAACAGGTAATAGTTAATAGTTATTTTTACGATATACGCAAAATTTTCAAGAGTAATGTATGTTTTGATTTATATTTACATTACGGCTTTTTAAAACTATTAATTATTCACTATTAACTATTCACTGTCTTATAAAATTTGTTCTCTCGCGCTGCGCTTCTTTTTTGGGGAGCGGCACGCCGGCTTTCTTGGAGGCTTCGAAACTTTTTAGCATCCAGGCTATATTTCTTGCTAGCGTACGCATTGTCTGCATTCCTTCGGCGTCTTTTTTGACGTCTTCCGGCGCGCTGCCGTGCACCATGTTCCAATATTGCGAAGGAACTATCGGCATGGCGTTTATCGGAAAAAATTTATTGAGCTGATCCAAAGCCGCGGTCGTGCCGGCGCGCCTTGCAGAAACCACGCTTGCGCCCGGCTTGTACGCAAAAGCGCCGGCGGAGGCAAAAAACAGGCGTCCCAGAAATGCCGTTATTGCGCCCGATGCGGCGGCATAGTGTACCGGAGAACCGACAATAATTCCGTCTATTTTATCGGCATTTTTCAATATCTCGTTTACTTTATCGTCAATAACGCAGCGTCTTGAACCGTCCGAGCACTTATAACATGACGTACAGCTTTGCACCGGCTTGCTCCCTATATGAAATATCTCGGTTTCTATACCTTCCTCGTTCAACGTTTTCGCGACTTCGCTTAAAGCCGTATATGTACACCCTTTTTCTCTCGGACTGCCGTTTATGAGCAAGACTTTCATGGTTCCCCCCTAAAATTAATCTGAATAAAATATTGTTTTTGCTATTTTCATTTTTTTATGTATAATACGCACTTATGAAGAAAACAAAATGCGGCAATACTCTTGTTCCTAAAGGCGCATTTCCAGAAAAGCATGAATTAGAGACCGCATGGTTTTTAAACGATATTGGCAAGAATGTTGAATTTTTAGTACCTGCCGACAAAAATCATATAAAAACTCCGGACATAAAAATGGACGGAATTTATTGGGAAATCAAAGCCCCAAAAAACAATGGAAAGCATACAATAGAACATTTATTCAGAAAGGCTCTAAAACAATCGTGTAATATCATATTTGACATAAGAAGAAGTAAAATGCACGCAAACAAATGTATTCTTCAAATAGAAAAGCAATTTAAATTATCTCAGAAAGCAAAGATATTGTTAATTATTGTGGATAATTGTAAATTTCTTGACTTTAAAAAATAATTTCGCTATATTCTTATCGGGTGGCGCGGCCTTTGCTGGATAGCTTAGGTTGCGCCATCTCTCTTTTGGCTTAAAAATTTTTCGGAAGGCACGGCCGCTGCTGGAATGCAGGGGTCGCGCTTTCTTCATTTTATTTACCACAATCGGCTTTTTCTTTCGCCTTAACTTCTTTCCACATAATTTCTATGTCTTTGGTATTTCTGACTTTGTAGTTTCCGAAAACGTGCGGGTGGCGGCGGATAAGTTTCTTGTTCAATGCGCT
>WQUP01000060.1 GCA_009782015.1 Endomicrobiia bacterium
CAGGGATGCGGAGATGCGGAGTAAAGTCAACGACATTTACCATTACCATAACTCTCCAGAGGAATTATTGCCGTTTCGTTGTTGCTCTGCATCACTGCATCCCCGCATCTCTGCATCGCCGTTAACAGAGGAGATTTTATGAAATCGTACAGGAAAGAGCTTGTTTTTAACGTCAATAAAAGAATGGAATTTATAAACATAACCGATGAAGTTATTGCCGCCGTTCATGACAGCGGCATAAAGGAAGGATTGGTACTAATTAACGCGATGCATATAACGGCGTCCGTATTCATAAACGACAACGAATCCGGACTGCATAGCGATTACAAAAAGTGGCTGGAAGAGCTTGCGCCTCACGAGCCTGTGTCGCGCTACCAGCATAACAGAACAGGCGAAGACAACGGAGACGCGCACCTGAAGCGCCAGATAATGGGTAGGGAAGTAGTCGTTGCAGTAACCAACGGGGATTTAGATTTTGGCCCGTGGGAGCAGATTTTTTACGGGGAATTCGACGGCAACCGCAGGAAGAGAGTGCTCATAAAGATAATCGGGGAATAGTAATTGTAACTCTCTAAAAACTATCCGGTAAATATTTTTTCGTAATAATTTTTCTTACTCTCTCAGATAACTCCAATTGAACAGGATACCCCTTGGATGCCAACGCGATATATGCTCTGCATTGATAAAGAAATAAAGTTCAATTTTACCTCATTAGCCGGCTTTAGAGTTCTCCGCCCCAGCGGTATTCGGAAAACTTTTCCGTGGGAAACCTGCCGACAATATAAAAATTTTTGATATTGAGACGCGCTGAACGCCGCTCTAATGCGGTCAAATCGGCGGCAACAGGCGTTTCTTTTGCCTCTATAGCCGCGGATTTTGAGGTCTTCTCTCCGATTGGCGAACGCAATATAAAATCAATTTCACCGTCTTTGTTTTCGTAATAACCGATACGTTGTCCATAATGCGATAACTGTGCGGCAACAGTGTTTTCAAATTTTTGTCCGCCGCTTAAATCCGCATTAATACTCGCTATGCCTGTGTCAATAAAATATAGTTTTCTGCTTTTGCGAATTTTAACGTCTTGAGAGTTAGACTCTGCAAGCAGAGTGCGTATAAGATATGTTTGCTCCAAAAACTCAATGTAGTTTTCAACCGTTTGGCGGCTGAGACCCGTAATAGACGACAACTCGCTTGTGTTAATGCGGTTGCCGACGCGCACGGCAAGCAATGAAACCAATTTGCGCAAATCCGATATTTGTTTAAAATCCGACAAATTCTTAACGTCCTGATTGATATACGAACTGTAAATATCGCCTAAAATCTGTTTTTTTTCCTCAGCGGAATTTGCCATGGCTACATCGGGAAAGCCGCCGAAATCGACATATTCTTTGTAATAATCGCCTATCAAATCATACAATGCGGAATTAATTTTTACCGGCGGATTGTATATTTTAACATCAGGCAGCGCTGCCGCAGATTGCTTAAACAAAAGAAATTCCGAAAAAGAGAGCGGCAAAAGTTCAAACAACACCTTGCGTCCGGACAAACTTTCCGTGAAATAGTTTTTTAAATAATAAGAGCTTGAACCCGTCAAAATAAATTTTATCCCGTAATGGTCGTAAAGATATTTAATGACGCTTGGGATATTTTTGACATATTGGATCTCATCCAATGCCAAATAAACTTTTTCGTTAAAATTCAGACCGCGCGTCTTAAGATCTGCAATTACGTCGTTATAATTTTCTCTCTCAAAAATTTTACGGTCAATAATATTTTCAAGATCAAGAAATAATTTATTTTTGCCGTTTATTTTAGACAATAAATGTTTAAGCGTAGTGGTTTTTCCCACGCGGCGCGGCCCGGTAATGACAACTATCTCTTTTTTTGAAAGCTCTTTTTCAATTTTTTGCCAAATTGTGCGAATATATTCCATTACTCCCCCTTCATCAATGCGAACCGCACATTTCAAAAATACGTATATTTTGTAAAGTGGTGTTTGCATTTTAGCACTAACTGTCGTTTATGTCAATAATAATACATGCACGGCTTAGGTTTTTTAGAGACACCCGATTATGATATAATACGCGGCATAATGCGGCCGAATACATAGGATTTCCGGGAATTTTTATATCATGACAACACATGCTGCAAGACAACCATCGCTTTGGACTTCGAGCTTTATATTTGCGACTATCGCGAATTTTATGCTCTTTTTTTCTTTTTACCTTCTGATGCCGGTGCTGCCTTTTTATCTTACCGATTATTTTAAAGTAACGAATGCTCATGCCGGTCTTGTTATTGCCGCTTATGTCGCGGCGGCTATCATGATCAGGCCTTTTGCGGCGTTTATAGCCGATTCTTTTGACAGAAAAATTTTTTATTTTACCGCTTATTTCACTTTTGTAATTTTCTATGCCGGATATATTGCGGCTTCGGCGCTGGCTTTTTTTGTAATAATCAGAACGGTTCACGGACTGGCGTTTGGATCCGCCAATATGGCAAGTAACACAATAGTGATAGATCTTCTGCCGTTTTCGCGCCAGGGCGAAGGGCTGGGTTATTTCGGCGTATTTAACAATATAGCTATGGCGCTGGGTCCGGTATTAGGACTTTTGATGTACGAAAGGTTTGATTTCACGGTTATTTTCTACTCTTCGCTTGCGGCAGGTTCAATAGGCTGTATTTTCGCATTGCTTGTAAAAGCGCCCCGTATCGAGAAGGTTTCCCATGACGAACCTCTCTCGTTTGACAGATTCCTGCTTTTAAGCGGACTGCCTGTAGGATTAAATCTTTTGCTTCTTGCTGTGCCGTACGGAATGATAACCACTTACATAGCGATGTACGGAAAACATATAGACGCATCAAGCAGTTCGGGAATTTTTTTCGTCTTGATGGCTGTCGGGCTCATAATCTCAAGATTGTTTGCCGGAAAACGAATCGATAAAGGCAAAATTATTCAGATTATCAGATCCGGAATATTTATGGCTTCATTCTCGCTTATCCTGTTGTTTTTTGCGGACAAAGTCCATGCGCACCGAATCTACTTTTTCTACTTCACTGCCTTGCTGCTCGGTCTTTCGTACGGAATGGTATTTCCGGCTTTTAACGTGATGTTTGTAAACCTTGCCCCGCACAACAGAAGAGCGACGGCAAACTCCACATATCTTACAAGCTGGGATTTAGGCATAGCGGCCGGGATAATTCTCGGAGGCAAGATAATAGATATGACGGGAATAGCTTCGGTATATGCTTTCGGCTCTTTCTTTGCGCTTATAGCGGGAGTTTACTTTATGAATATCATAACGGATTATTTCGGAAGGAGAAGGCTGCGGTAAACTACAGAGTTGAGAGTGAGGAGTGGAGAGTGAAGATACGACATACGGCAAAGACAACATCCGCCCTTTCCCTGCCATCTCCATGACAATGGAGAGGATAACGCCGTATCTTCACTTTTCACTCTCCACTCCTCACTCTGCCGTTATTGTAGTGCCGAGAAATCAACAAAGCTTACGAAAATCTCTCTTATATAATTCAAAAGCGCCATTCTGTTTTTCTTTACGTTCTCGTCTTCCGCCATAACCATTACTTTTTCAAAGAAGTTGTCGATTGCCGGTTTTATTTCCAAAACGTCGTCGAAAACTTTGCCGTACTCGTCTTTTGACACATAACCCTCAACCTCGGCTTTTGTCTTTTTTGCCGAAACGTACAGAGCTTTCTCGGATTCATCCGACAACAGCTGCTCGTTTACGTTTTCGGGTATGGCTATATTTTGTTTTTTCGCCTGATTGACAATATTGTTTATCCTTTTGAATGCCTCGGCTATGGCTGCAAAATCGCTCTTTTGTCTTGCGCTTTTTAAAGCGTCCAGCTTAGGCCGCAGAGCGCCCAAAATCTGCGTCTTCCCGCTTTTTGAAGCATTGATTACGGCCTTCACTTCGTCGGCGGCGTATCCTTCGGATCCGAGAATGCTTTCTATCCTCTGCCAGAAAAATGAGGCAAGTTTTTCTCTTGCCTGTTTAAATTTCGGGTTATTTTTCACATGCTCAGGCATATATTCAAAAGCTTTCTCAACGGCCTTTGCCAGATCCTGCTTTGGAAGCTTTTCGGTTATCATTCTTATAAAACCTATTGCGGCTCTTCTTAATCCGTACGGATCTGCTGACCCTGAAGGCTCAAGCCCTATTGAAAAGTTTGCCGCCAATGTGTCTATTTTATCGGCAAGCGATATTATAAAAGCTATCCTGTTATCAGGCAATCTGCCTCCGGCGCTGAGCGGCCAGTAGTGCTGCTCCATAGCCTGCGCGACATCAGAAGTTTCTCCGAGTTTTTGCGCGTATATCTTTCCCATCACGCCCTGAAGCTCGGGATATTCGAACACCATCTCGCTGACCAAATCCGCTTTTGAAAGCAGCACGGCCTTTGCAAGTTCTGCGTCGTCAATATTCATTGCGAACTCTTTATTGAAAAACGAAGCTATCTGCCTTATGCGCTCGATTTTCTCGTAAATTGTCCCGATCTCTTTGTGAAAAACAACGCCTTTGAGCTTTTCGACGTTTGCCTCAAGACCTTTTTTCAAATCGTTATGATAGAAGAACTCAGCGTCGGCAAGCCTTGCTACTACCACTTTCTCATATCCTTCTCTTGCGACTTCCTGATATTTCGAAACGCCGTTCTTGATTCCTATAAAGTAATTCGAGAACGTTCCGTTCTTATCGTTTACGGCAAAACATTTCTGGCTTTTTTTCATGCAGACCGTAAGAACTTCCTGCGGAAGCCCGAGATATTTTTTATCGAATGTGCACAAAACAGCTACGGGATATTCGACAAGATAGTTTACTTCATCGATAAGCTCTTCGTCAGAAATGACGCTCCCGACGCTTTTTACGACAGCGTCGATTGATTTTCTTATCTCTTCTTTTCTCTCGTTTTGGTCAACGATTACCGATTTGTTTTTAAGCTTTAAAAGATACTTTTCGGGCAAATCTATTTTTATTTTGCTCTTGTCGGTCGTATGCAGACCTATAGTCCAATTAGACGATTTTACGTCTGCAATCTGAAACTTTATTATTTTCTTTCCGTAAAGCGCGATGATGTTTCTTACGGGTCTTGCAAACCTGAAACCGCTGCTATCCCAAACCATTGTCTTAGGGAAAGATATGCTTTTTATTATGCCGGGAAAAATGGAAGCAAGAAGCTTTTCCGTCTTTTCTCCTTTGATATGCCTGATAAAACAAAGGTATTCGCCTTTTTCGGTAGTTTTTGTAATAAGCTTTTCCGGTTTAACGCCGTTTCTTGAGGCAAATCCCGTTGCCGCCTGCGTAAAGTTGCCGGAATCGTCTTTAGCGGCCTTCATGGAAGGCCCTAAAATTTCTTCATTTCTGTCTTCGCTTTTTTCTGCAAGATTATTTATTATCAAAGCGAGCCTTCTCGGTGTCGCGTATGTTTTTATTGAGTCGTATTTCAAGCCCGCGGCACTAAAAGCCTTTATTGCGGCGTCTTCAATCTGTTTTAAAGCCGGCTCAATATAAGATGACGGAATCTCTTCGGTTCCTATTTCAAGCAAAGCGTTTTTGATGTTTGTAGTCATGCTATTCTTCCTTTTTAGGTGTCATTCCCGTGAAAACGGGAATCCATTTTTACTTGATAAATATGTCGCTCTCAATTAAGTCGTTCCAATTGGGATTGACCTGTTCGATTAATTCTAACTTCCAAATACGCTCCCATTTTTTTATCATTTTCTCTCTTTTGATCGCTTCATTAATATCTGTATAATGTTCAAAATATATCAATTTATCTAAAGAATATTTTTTTGAAAATCCCGGTACTAATTTATTCTTATGTTCATACATTCGTCTCAGTATATCGTTTGTTACGCCTATATATAATGTTCCTCTGGCTTTGTTTGTGATAATATACACATAGTATGTTTTGCTCATGATTTATAATTAACTTGGATTCCCGTTTTCACGGGAATGACAAAAGAGAGGATTTAAAACCTGCTTTTGTCAACTTGGATTCCCGTTTTCACGGGAATGACAAAAGAGAGGATTTAAAACCTGCTTTTGTCAACTTGGATTCCCGTTGGAATTTATCCTCGAATGCATAAATCGGGGACGGGAATGACAACATAGGCAAATTCAAACTCCACACTGTAGTTTCAAGTACTCTTCGGCAACGGTTTTGGCTAACGTGCGCACGCGGAGCACGTATCCCACTCTCTCGGAAACGGATATTGCGCCTCTGGCATCCAAAAGATTGAACAGATGCGAGCACTTCATAACAGCGTCGTAAGCAGGAAGCGGCAGGTTCATATCGGAAAGCCTTTTGGCTTCTTTTTCCCAGTCGTTAAAGTGCTGCTTAAGCATACCGGTGTCGGCAATTTCAAAATTATATTTAGACCACTGCTTTTCATCTTCAAGATGAACTTCGCCGTAAGTA
>WQUP01000061.1 GCA_009782015.1 Endomicrobiia bacterium
GCCAATGGAAAATATTATGTGGCAGACAAATATGAAAATATAAGCGGTAATATAGGCGTGAGATATTTATTTAGATAGTTTTCAGCTTTAGAGGTATCATGAAAGTCAAACTTTTAAAATTTACCAGTGATCCGGAAAAAACTTGCGCGATAGCGGGCAGGCTTTGCTACAGCGCCGGCGGGATCGATGAAATAACCGAGAAGCTTACTAAAGAAAAAATGAAAGAGCTTCTTGAGAAAATAATCGCTTCGGGGCATCACTCGGTTTTGGAGCACGCGTCGTTTACGTTCGGCGTTGAGGGCGTTTCGCGCGCGCTGCTTGCGCAGCTTACCAGGCACAGAATCGCGTCTTTTTCCGTGCAGAGCCAGAGATATGTGAAGTTTAAAAACGGCGTTGATTTCGTAACCCCGGAAACTATAGCCAAAGACGAAAAAATGCTTGAAAAATATAACGCTTTTCTTAAAAATACTGAAGCTCTTTACAAAGAGTTTCTCGCCGCAGATATCCCTGCGGAAGACGCCAGATACGTGCTCCCGAACGCCGCGGCTACAAAAATCGTAATAACCATGAACGCCAGAGAGCTCAGGCACTTTTTTGCGCTCAGATGCTGCAACAGGGCGCAGTGGGAAATAAGAGATATGGCATGCCGCATGCTGAACCTCGCGCGCAAGGAAGCCCCGATACTTTTTTCCGATGCCGGCCCGGACTGCGTAAGGGAAGGCTGCCATGAAGCGTTTCCGTGCGGACATCCGTGGAAAAAATTAAAGAGTGGAGTTTAACGGCAGTGTGGAGAGTGGAGTTATTGTGTTTCGGGGAGATTGTCCCCGAAACCTATTAATTAGTTTTCGCTTTGCGAAAACACAGACACTTCACACTCCAAACTCCACACTTCAAACTTTATCAGGTTTTCGAGATGAAAAAATACCAAATAGCAATGCTCATTGCCCTGATGTTTGTGACTGTCGTCGTGTTCTATACGGCTTTGAACGCGGATTTTGTCAATCTTGACGACAGAGTTATGGTTGTCGGGAACTGGAAAATACGTTCTTTGTCGCCGGAAAATCTGTCCGAACTTCTTTTCAAGACGCATTTCAGGCTTTATCATCCGCTTGTCAATCTTTCTTATGCGGCAGAGTACCAGATAATGGAACTCGATCCGTACATATACCATGCTACGAACGTCATACTTCACCTTTTAAACACGCTGTTTGTGTTTTTCATTTTCAGAAAGCTTTCCGGCGGCGATTTTTTTGTTCCGTTTATAACTGCTTTTATCTTTGCGTGCCACCCGCTTCATGTCGAGCCTGTGGCGTGGATAAGCAGCCGCAAAGACACATTGTACGCTTTTTTCTTTCTGGCGTCGCTTTTTATGTATCTGAAATCGGGAGAACAGGTATCAAAAAGGGATAAAATATCCCATTACGCGCTGTCGATGCTGCTTTTTTTGCTCGCCTGCCTTTCTAAAACCATGGCCGTAACGCTGCCGGCTATAATAGTGCTTTGCGACTGGCTGCGCGGCGAGGAATTTTTGTTTGACCGCAAAACGCTTGCGAAATATATTCCTTTTTTTATCGCGGCCGCCGCATTTGCCGCGGCTACGTACAAAGGCTACTACTTTCCGGAAGAGAAAACGCAGGCCAGCGTCTACAGTTTTTACATGAACTTTATAGGGGCTCATTTCAATTTTCTCTTTTACATAGCCAAGTTTTTTGTTCCGACAAAACTTGCCGTAGCCTATCCTTACTTTTTTTACCAAAACGAGATTCCTCCGGATTTTATAATGAAGGCTCCGGCGCTGCTGTACGGGATTGCCGTGCTTGCGCTCTACAGCCTCAAGGTTTCAAAAAAAATCTTTTTCGGATTTGCTTTTTTTGCCGTGTCTATTCTGCCCGTAATAAATATATTTCCTACCGGGATTGCTTCCGTTGCGGACAGATACACGTACATACCGCTGACGGGGCTTGCCTATATAAGCGCGGTTTTTATCGTTTATATCTATGGAAAACTCAAGGGCAACATTCTTAAGCGGGCGTACTTGATTGTTTTATGCGCGCTGTCCGTTGCAATGTGCGCCAATAGCATATCGCAGGCGCAGGTTTGGCTTTCTACGAGCAATCTTTTTGGAAATCAAATAAAGATCTATCCCGGACAGGTGGCGCAGGCTTATGCAACGCTTGGGGTTTACTACGGCGAGCAAGGCATGGACAAAGAAGCGGAACGCTATCTTACCATTGCTTACGATATGGAGCCGGCGCTTTCTCTCGGGATATTTTCTCTTGCAGGCGTGAAGAAAAAACAAAAAAAGTACAAAGAAGCTCTTGAGCTTTACAGACGTGTCTCTCCGCATGACGGAAACATAGCCACGGCTTATGTAAACGCCGCGCAGATATATCTTGACATGAAAAACGACAAAAAAGCGCTGGAACTGCTGGATACAGCTTCGCATTTCCAAAGAGATTTGACCGACGTGTATGTCGTAAGAGGAGTTTACTATGCGGAAAAAGGCGACTATAAAAATGCAATTATAGATTTTGATTCGGCAAAAAAAACAAGTCCTCAAAGAGAAGATCTTTATCTCTACGGCGGAAAGGCATATGAGAATTTGGGCGATAATTACAAAGCGGCGTTGGAATATTCTCAAGGCATAGCGGTTCTCGGAGAAACCGAGAATTTGCTGATGAAACTCGGAGAGCTTTACTTTAAACTTGGAAAGTATGTCGCCGCGGAAAGCAAATTCAGGCGGATGATAGAACTCTATCCGGAAAGTCCGCAAGCGCGCGACCATTTGGGCAGCATATACGCCGTAAGAGGCGACTATAAAAACGCTTTGGTGCAGTTTACAACAGCTGTGCTTATAGACAATAAATTCGCAGTTTCATATTTTCACAGGGCGGCGGCAAATTACGAGATCGGGCATTACGAAAAAGCCGCCGAAGACGCAAGAAGAGCGGAGTCTCTGGGCTTTAAACTTCCGGATGATTTTAAACAGCAGCTTAAGGAAGCGGGAATAGTTTTATAAAATAGAGTGAAGAGTGGAGAGTGAGGAGTGAAGATACGGCAAAACTGCTGTTTTGCAGTTGTCGTATCTCAACTCTTCACTCTTCAATCTCCACTCTGCAGTTTAAGGAATTGCGATGCACGACATTTTCAATTTTTTGATGATGCTGGCCGTAATTTTGGCGGCGGCAAAACTTTTCGGCTCGCTTGCGGTAAGGTTTGGGCAGAGCGCGATAGTCGGCGAACTTATAGCCGGAGCAATAATAGGCCAGAGCGTTCTGGGAATTGTCAGAGAGACGCCTGCGCTTAGCGGCATTGCGGAACTCGGCGCGGTAATACTTCTTTTTGAAGCAGGCGTTTCTATGGACATAAAAGAGTTTGCCAAAGCCGGAGGCTGGGCAGCGGCCGTGGCTTTTGCGGGGGTAATACTCCCGTACTTTTTAGGGTATCATGTTTTTATGTATTTCGGGCTAAGCGGCGCGCAGGCAATTTTTGCCGGAGCCGTGCTTACGGCGACCTCTGTGGGAATTACGGCAAGAGTTTTTATGGATTTGAAAAGGATAGATACGCAGGAAGCCAAGATAGTGCTCGGAGCCGCTGTAATAGACGATGTTATAGGGCTTGCCATTCTTGCGGTTGTTCTTAAGTTAGTAACCGGAGGCGCGGTAACTTTCTCAACCGTAACGCAGGTAAGCGCAACCGCGGTTTTGTTTCTGGCTTTAGCGGTCGGGGCCGGCCTTTTGATAGCGCCTACCGTATTTAAATATGTGTCCAAGTTGAAACAAGAGCATGCGGCTTACATTGTTGCCCTTGTATTCTGCCTCATAATATCCTCGCTCTCTTCAAAAGTCGGGCTTGCGTCCATTGTCGGCGCCTTTGCAGCCGGGCTTGTCGTTTCCGCAACAAAGCAAAAGGAAGAGATAAAAAGGGATATAAAACCTCTTTACGCATTTTTAGTTCCGGTATTTTTTGTTTTAATGGGAACTCAGGTTGACGTAGGAACCTTTAACCCGTTTGTAGCGGCAAACAGGGAGATACTGCTTCTTACGGCCGCGCTTTTTGCCGCGGCGGTTATAGGCAAAGCTGCGGCGGGCTTCGTTGTATTTAAAAAAGGCGCGGACAGGCTTTTAATAGGAGTTTCAATGGTTCCCCGCGGCGAAGTGGGTTTGATATTTGCGGGCATAGGCTTAAAAAACGGCGTTTTCGGCTCTTCTCAGTACAGCGCTTTGACGGCGGTTATAATGCTTACGACGTTTGTTACGCCTTTTGTGTTAAAGTATATGATTTCTAAAAAAACAGAGTGAAGAGTGGAGAGTGAGGAGTGAAGATACGGCAAAGTCCGTTCTCTATAAAATGGGGGTATAAAATGAAAAGAACATTTGTGCTGTTATTGGCTTTTTTATTTATGTTTTCGGTTTGCGCAAAGGATTTGGCGTTTGCGCAGGATGATGGGAACGCTCAGAGCGCCGAGGTGCTTGAGACTGACGGCGGCGCGGCCGGCGGCAGTTCATCGTCGGATTTGTCCGATAATTCCGGACAGGCTGCAGGCTCGGCTCTTCAAACAGGAGTAAACAAGATTGAGGATGCGGTAAAGACCGTTCAGAAAACGTCTGCCAAGGTTGAAAAAAGCGGTTTCATAGAAAAAATACTCGATTTTCTTTCAATGGTATGGCAAAAGATAAAGAAGATTTTTTCAAATCTGCCGGGCATAAAACAGTATAATGAGTCGTCATACTCAAGCGAGAACTACAAGAAAGAGATGGATGCCATGGGCGCCGAATACGCCTCGGACAAAGCGGTCCGGAAAAAAAGCGAATCTATGCTGAAAGAGGGAAGTAAAAAGTTCTTTAAGGGAGGCAGTTAATAGTTAATAATTAATAGGGTTTCTCTAAAAATCCTGCCCCGCCGTGTCATTCCCGCTTTCGCGGGAATGACAAACTAGGGTTTTTAGAGAGACCCAATAGTGAATAGCGGACTTCAAAAAATGATTTGCCGTTTATTAACTATTCACTATTAATTATTAACTGCTGTTTTACACAACCCGTAGTCTGTTATAACAATGCCATCAAAACCTGTAGTATTTCAGGCCGCCAAAACCCGCCGGAAAAAAATTTAAAAAAAATGATTGACAAAGCTATAGGTATGTTGTACTATGAGCTCCGCTACAACCGGTAGTTCAAGGCAGCGCAATAAAAAAATAAGAGCAACCCAATGAAATGTCCTTTTTGCGGAAGTTTTCAAGATCAGGTGCTTGACTCGCGTCCGGTTGAACATTCATCGGCAGTCAGAAGGCGCAGGGAGTGCGGCGAGTGCAAGAAAAGATACACTACTTTCGAAAGGCCGGAAGAAGTCTCCCTTATGGTCGTTAAATCCAACCAGAGCCGCGAGCCGTTTGACCGTCAAAAAGTAAAAGCAGGCATAGAACGCGCCTGCAGAAAGCGCCCCGTTGCAGCTGAAACCATAGATAAAATAGTAAGCGAAGTGGAAAATGAGCTGACGTCAGAGTATGTCATGGAGATACCCTCAAGCACCATAGGCCAAAAGATTTTGGAAAAGCTCTGGGACATAGATTTGGTAGCGTATATAAGGTTTGCTTCGGTTTACAGGCAGTTCGGGGACATAGATACGTTTATGGACGAGCTTAAAAAACTCAAAAAAGAACATCAAAAAAGACAAAGACAAAGGCAATGATAAATGGTTAATGATAAATGTCGGAGTTCGGGGACAATGTCCCCGAACCTACTATTAAGTTTCGCCGAAGGCGAAACACATCAATTAATCATTAACCATTAACCATTTATCATTGTCGTTGAGGGGGGGTTGAAATGGCACAAAAAATTAAAGAAGATCTTATCTCGGAGCACGGAGCAAAACTTGAAAAAAATGCGCTTACGGTTCTTCAAAAAAGGTATTTGAAGAAAGATGCGCAGGGCAGCGTTACAGAAAAGCCGGAAGAACTGTTTTACAGGGTGGCCGAAAACATAGCCCAGGCCGATAAAATATACGATAAAGACGCCGATACCGACGCTTTGACAAAAGAGTTTTATCTTGCCATGTCTTCTCTTGATTTTTTGCCCAACTCCCCGACGCTTATGAACGCCGGCAGGCATTTGCAGCAGTTGTCGGCCTGCTTTGTGCTTCCCATAGAAGATTCAATGGATTCGATTTTTGAAACCCTCAAAAATACCGCGCTTATACATAAATCCGGCGGCGGCACAGGCTTTTCATTTTCAAGGCTGCGCCCCAAAATGGATTCCGTGCAAACAACGAGCGGCGTTTCGTCGGGCCCGGTATCTTTCATGCAGGTTTTTAATGCCGCTACCGAAGCCATAAAGCAGGGCGGAACAAGGCGCGGCGCGAATATGGGTATGCTCAGGGTTGATCATCCGGACATTCTCGATTTTATAACCTGCAAAGACAAAAATGACAGCCTTAACAACTTTAATATATCCGTAGCTGTCACAAAAGAGTTTATGGACGCGCTTGAGGATGAAGAAGATTACAATCTCTACAACCCCCGCACAAAAGCTGTCTCAGGAAAGCTCAATGCAAAAGAAGTTTTCAATAAGATAGTTGACCAAGCCTGGAAAAACGGCGAGCCAGGCATAGTTTTTATAGACCGCATGAACGATGCAAACCCCACTCCCGCCGCAGGCATGATAGAATCCACAAACCCTTGCGGAGAACAGCCGCTTCTTCCTTATGAGTCGTGCAATCTCGGCTCGATAAATCTCGGGCATTTCATAGAAGGCAACGAAGTTGCCTGGGAAAAACTCGAAAGCACGATAAAAACTGCCGTTCATTTTCTCGACAACGTAATCGACATGAACAACTACCCCATACAAAAAATCGGCGAGACGACCCGTTCTAACAGAAAAATAGGTCTTGGCGTAATGGGCTGGGCAGATATGCTTTTGCATCTTGGCATACCTTACGGCTCGCACGACTCGCTTATGCTTGCCGAAAAACTCATGGGCTTTATCAAGACAAAATCCCACGAAGCTTCCGAAGAGCTTGCTCTCAAGAGAGGCGCTTTCCCGAACTTTAAAAACAGCATTTACGGCAAAGGAAACCCTATAAGAAACGCCACTACCACCACCATAGCCCCTACCGGAACCATCGGCATAATAGCCTCGGCGTCCGGCGGCATAGAGCCGGTATTTGCGCTTGTCTATAAAAGAGCGCAGTGCCTCGACAACGAAGAGATGTTTGAAGTCAACCCTCTTTTTGAGAAAACAGCCAAAGAACACGGCTTTTATTCAAAAGAACTTATGGATAAAATCGCGGAAAAAGGCAGCGTGCACGGACTTAAGGAAATACCAGAGAAGATAAAAAAGGTTTTTGTGACCGCTCAGGATATTACGCCGGAAGACCATATAAGGATGCAGGCCGCTTTTCAGAAATTTACGGATAACGCCGTTTCTAAAACCGTCAACTTCCCGAATGCCGCCACTAAAGAAGACGTAAAAAAAGTGTACATTCTTTCTTATAAAATGGGCTGCAAAGGCGTGACGGTTTACCGCGACGGAAGCCGCGATGTGCAGGTTTTAAATCTCGCCAATAAAAAGGAAAACGGCCAGCCCGTTGAGATGATAAAAGAGAGAAAACCGAGAACCAGGCCGAAAAAGACTTTCGGATACACATATCTTATGCATACAGGCTGCGGTAAAATGTACGTTACGGTCAACGAAGACGAAAAAGGCGCATGCGAGATATTTACGCAGCTAGGAAAATCCGGCGGCTGCACCGCTTCTCAGGCAGAGGCTGTAGCGCGTCTCATCTCACTCTCTTTGCGCAGCGGAATCGGCGAGCAGGATATAATAAACCAGCTCAAAGGCATCAGATGCCCGTCGCCGACGCTGGCGGAAGGCGGCGCCATACTTTCATGCGCGGATGCAGTTGCAAAAGCGCTTGAAGCTTACACAAAAGAAAAGATGGCTCCCGCGTTGTTTACGCAGGAAGTATCGGCCTCGGAGCCTTACGCCCAGATAGAAGAGCAGAAAGTTGCCGTAAACGAAAATGCGCACAGCGCTGCTAAGCCGTACTCTTCAGACGCCAGCAAGAACTTTTCCGGCTCATGCCCGCAGTGTCCGGAATGCGGCGAGATGCTGACGTTTGCAGAGGGCTGCGTGGTTTGCCGGGATTGCGGATATTCGAAGTGCTGGTAAAAGAACGGCAGAGTGAAGAGTGAAAAGTGGAGAGTGAAGATACGGCCTTTGCCGTCATTCTGAAGCGGCGAAGCCGCTGAAGAATCTAGACGATAATACTTCCGGCCTAGATACTTCGTAAACTTTGTTTACTCAGTATGACAGCTGCCGAACTGTAAAATAAGGCAGATTATAATGGTCAAAAGCGACAAGTGGATAAAAAAGATGGCTCTTGAGAAGAAAATCATAGAGCCGTTTGAAGCCGGACAGATAAAACAGATAGAAGGCAGAGGCGCCATTTCTTTCGGAACTTCTTCCTACGGCTATGATATGCGTTTGTCCGACGAGTTTATGGTTATGAGAACAGATGCGGCGAGGCAGGGAGGCAGAGATGCGCAGAAACAGCAGAACGGCAATCTTGTTGTTGAAGGCAGTTGCTCTGCATCTCCGCATCCCTGCATCTCAGCCTCGTCTTTTGTACTTGACCCCAAACAATCCGCCGAAACTCTGTTTGAACCCGTAAAAGTAAAAGATTTCATAGTGATTCCTCCAAACTCAATAGTTTTGGGCAAAACCATAGAGTATTTCAGAATACCTCGCGACGTCGTCACAATAGCATTCGGCAAATCCACTTATGCCAGATGCGGAATTTTCGTAAATGTGACGCCTTTTGAACCCGAGTGGGAAGGCTACGTGACGCTTTCCATAGCAAACACCACGGCTTTGCCGGTAAAAGTTTACGCCAACGAAGGCATAGCCCAGGTTTTATTTTTAGGAGCAGATGAAGTCTGCGAAATTTCTTACGCAGACAGAAAAGGCAAGTATCAGGCGCAGAAAAACATAACCTCGGCGAAAATTTAGTATAATAGCGCAACTTAATAATTGGAGAGACGATGATTTTAATCTTGGATTTCGGTTCCCAGTACACGCAGCTTATAGCAAGGCGCATCAGGGAAGAAAAAGTTTACTGTGAGATATATCCCGGAAACAAATCTTTGGACGCCATAGGCAACTTGAAAGATTTGAAAGGCGTAATACTTTCAGGCGGGTATGACAGCGTTTACTCAAAAGGCGCTCCTCACCCGGATCCGAAAATCTGGAAGCTCGGAGTTCCGGTTTTGGGCATTTGCTACGGAATGCAGCTGATAGCCGAACTTCTCGGCGGCAGAGTTAGCCCGTCAAATAAAAGAGAGTTCGGGCTGGCTTCGGTAAATGTAAACCCGAAATGCGAACTGTTAAAAGGGCTTAACAACAGGGAAATCTTATGGATGAGCCACGGCGACAAGCTTTCCAAAATTCCTAAAGATTATAAAATAACCGCAAAATCCGCTAACTCTCCTTACGCGGCAATAGAAAACGTCAAAGATAAAATATACGGCGTGCAGTTCCATCCCGAAGTAAAACATTCCGTCCACGGCAGGAAAATCCTCCAAAACTTTATTTTTAACATATGCGGCTCAAAGCGCGACTGGACCATGAAATCTTACATTGTCGACGAAGTAAAAAGAATCAAAGAACAGGTCGGCAGCGGCAAAGTTTTGTGCGCTCTTTCAGGCGGCGTTGACTCTTCCGTAGCTTCTTTTATGCTGCACAAAGCCATAGGAAAAAAGCTTATATGCGTCTATGTTGACCACGGATTGCAGAAACTCGGCGAGACTGAAAGAGTCAGAAAGATTTTCGGGAAAAAGTTCGGCAAAAATTTGATTTTAGTAGACGCAAAAAAACTGTTTTTGTCTAAGCTCAAAGGCGTTACCGACCCCGAGCAGAAAAGAAAGATCATAGGGCACACTTTTATAGAAGTGTTTGACAGAGAAGCTAAAAAATTAAAAGGGATAGATTTCCTGCTTCAAGGGACGATTTATCCAGACGTAATAGAAAGCGTTTCGATAAAAGGCGCAAAGTCTCCGATTAAAAGCCATCACAACGTCGGGGGGCTTCCTGAAAAGATGAAAATGAAGCTTGTCGAGCCTCTCAAGTTCCTCTTCAAAGACGAAGTAAGAGTTCTTGGCAGAGAGCTTGGAATTCCGGACGAAATAATAGACAGGCAGCCTTTTCCCGGGCCCGGGCTTGCAGTGAGATGCCTCGGAGACATAACCGAAGAAAAACTGAGAATTTTAAAAGAAGCGGACGATATAGTCACGCAGGAGATAAGAAAAGCCGGGCTGTACGAAAAAATCTGGCAGTCTTTTGCGATAATACTTCCGGTGAAAACCGTCGGCGTTATGGGCGACGCGAGAACATACGAGCACGTGATAGTATTGAGAGCCGTAAATTCGGAAGACGCGATGACGGCCGACTGGGTAAAGCTTCCTTATGATCTGCTCGGCAGAATATCGTCGAGAATCATAAACGAAGTGAAAGGCGCCAACAGGGTGGTTTACGATATATCGAATAAGCCGCCTGCCACTATTGAATGGGAGTAAAACGGCAGTGAATAGTTAATAATGAATAATTAATAGTTAACGGCAAACGGCGCTAATATCGCGGTGAAGCCGCCCCAAAATTATTAACTATTCACTATTAATTATTAACTGGATTTTATGAAACGCATAAAAATATTTGTAATTCTATTGCTTTCCGTCTCGCTGTTTTCCTGCTCTCGTCATTCCGAACAAAACGGGGCAGGGGGCGGCGAGTCAATGCAGATAAAAGGCTCCGATACCATAGTTAATCTCGTGCAGGTTTGGGCGGAGAGATTTGTTGAAAAGAATCCCGAGTGCAATATCGGCGTTACCGGCGGCGGCTCGGGCACGGGTTTTGCCGCGCTTTTAAACTCTACCTGCGATATAGCCATGGCGTCAAGAGCGATAGAAGATAAAGAAATCGCAAAGGCCGCGCAAAATAATATAGAACCCGTCGAACATATCGTAGGCCTTGACGGTTTGGCTGTGCTCATAAATAAAAATAATCCGGCGGATAAGCTGACTTTGGAGCAGTTGCGGGATATTTTTATGGCGAAAATCACGAACTGGAAAGAAGTCGGCGGAGAAGACAGAAAGATAGTGATTCTTTCAAGGGAAAGCAATTCCGGAACGCACATGTTCTTCAAAGAGCACGTCTTGAGGCGCGGCAATGCCAAATCAAAAGAAGAGTTTGCGCCGAGCGCTTTGCTTATGCCGTCGTCTCAGGCGATATATGATGAAGTTTCACAAAATCCCAACGCTTTGGGTTATACGGGAATGGGCTATATCAACGGCGAAGTCAAAGCTGTCTCGGTGGCTAAAGACGAGAGCAGCGGTTATTTTTATCCGACTGCGGACAATGTTATAACCGGCAGGTATCCTATATCAAGGCCTCTGTATCTTTACACAAACGGCATGGCGAAGGGAATCGTCGGAAAATTTATAGATTACGCTTTGTCTCCGGAAGGGCAGAAAATCGTTGAGGAAACGGATTTCGTTCCGATAAAGAAAAAGAGCGAATAGGCTAAGATGTCATGCTGCGAAGTTCAGGATTGACACATGCTCTGGCCGTCATTGCGAGGCGGAGAGGAGCGACAACGAAGCAATCCAGAAAGCCGAAGTCCTGAGCGAAGTCGAAGGATCTCGGAAACAACAGTTATAATGCCTAGATTGCCGCGCCCTTTCAGCGCTCGCAATGACGACAAAAAGCAGTAGTGAGTTGATGACACCTCTGGAGATTTATAGAGAAAATAATGAGAAAAATAATAGACTCGGTAATGGAAACCATAGTTTTTATCTGCGGCATACTGTCGATAGTGTTTGTCGCGCTCATATTCGGTTTTTTGCTTAAGGAAGGCTTTGCATTCTTTAAAGAGTTCGGCGTTATAAACTTTATAACGGGAAGATTCTGGTACCCGGTCTCAAATCCTCCGCAGTTCGGCATACTTCCTTTGATAGTAGGTTCGCTTTTGGTTACCGTCGGAGCCGCTGTTATAGCGGTTCCTATGGGCGTTATGGCTGCGCTTTATATTTCCGAGATAGCTCCGAAAGGCGTAAGAGATATATTAAAATCTTTTGTCGAGCTTATGGCCGCCATACCGAGCGTAGTTATAGGTTTTGTCGGAATGGTCACCATAGTTCCGATAATCAGAATGACGTTTAATCTTCCGACGGGTCTTACGGCTTTTACGGGTTCGCTGATGCTTGCTTTTATGGCAATGCCTACGATAGTGACGATATCCGAAGACGCTATACGCTCAGTTCCGTGGGCTTATAAAGAAGGCGCATTGGCGCTCGGCGCGACAAGATGGCAGACGGTAAGAAGAATAGTTTTAAAAGCTGCGATGCCCGGAATAGTAGCCGCCGTAATGCTTGGCATAGGAAGAGTAATCGGTGAAACGATGGCTGTCATGATGATTACGGGAAACGCCGCGCAAATACCTCACTCGATATTTGAGCCGGTAAGGACGATGACCGCTACGATCGCCGCCGAAATGGGCGAAACCGTCAGAGGCGGCATGCACTACAGAGCGCTGTTTGCCTTGGGATTTGTGCTTTTTGTAATAACTTTTATCGTTAACTTTGTAGCGGATTTATTTTCGGGAAAAAGCAAGAAGTAATTAATAGTTAATAGTGAATAGTTAATAATTAAAAAAACTACACTAATGCGGCGAAGCCGCTCAAAAACTATTAACTATTCATTATTAATTATTAACTGGATATTAAAATGTTTAGACTAAATCCAAAACTATCCCAGAAACTTTCATACGCATTGCTTTTCTGTGCTACTATATTCGTTATAATTCCAGTGGTCTTTATACTCTTCATTATAATTAAAAACGGCGCGTCAGCGATAACTTGGGAGTTTTTGACCAGCATGCCAAGAAACGGCATGCGCAGCGGAGGCATTCTTCCTGCAATTTTGGGTACGCTTTCAATAGTTTCGTGCGCAATATGCATAACGCTTCCCATAGGCGTAAGCGCGGCAATATATCTCAACGAGTACGCAAAAGATAATCTGCTGACGAGGATTATAAAGCTTGCAATCGTAAATCTTGCCGGCGTCCCTTCAGTAGTGTATGGACTCTTCGGCCTAGGAATATTCGTAATGTTTTTTAAGCTCGGCGTTTCAATTATCGCAGGCGCATTGACGCTTTCCATAATGGAGCTGCCGGTAATAATAACCACGGCGCGAGGCGCGCTAAACAGCGTTCCGTACTCTTTCAGGGAAGCGAGCATGTCTCTCGGCGTAAGCCGCTGGCAGACTATAAGATATATAGTTCTTCCTAATGCGTTGCCGGGAATATTGACCGGCGCGATACTCAGCATAGCCAGAATATCCGGCGAGACCGCTCCGATTTTATTCACGGCCGCGGCGTTTTACGTTCCGCATCTTCCGGGCTCGATATTCGATCAGGTGATGGCGCTGCCGTACCATCTTTTCATAATATCCACGCAGATACCCAACATGCCTAAAAATATAATTTTCGGAACGGCGCTGGTGCTTTTGATGCTGGTTTTGAGCATGAGTTTGATAGCAATAATTGCAAGGCTGTATTTCAGAAAACGCCGTAAATGGTGATTTGAACTACAGAGTGAAGAGTTGAGAGTGAAAAGTGAAGATACGGCAAAGTCGTAAAAATTCCCCTCGGAGCCTGTCCTCGAGTGTCTAAATCGGGGAGAGGGGTGGACGCAAAGCGGACGGGGTGGTAGACGTTTTTGTTGTCATTGTGAGCCGCTGAAACCGTCGCGGCAATACAGAGGAAAAAATGTCAGATAAAATAAAAGTTGAAAACCTGAGCTGTTTTTACGGCAAGCACCGCGTTTTAGAGTCGCTCAACATAAACGTCGTCAAAAATGAAATTTTGACTATCATCGGCCCTGCAAACAGCGGCAAGACGAGTTTTTTAAGAACGCTCAACAGGATGAACGATTTTAATCCGGATTATTCCAGAGAAGGCGCGGTTTATCTCGACAATGACAATATTTTCGAAATGAATACGGAGAAACTCAGAAAGCGCGTCGGCATGCTTTTTGCCATGCCCATACCTCTTCCCATGACGATTTATGAAAATATAGTTTATGCGCCCAAAAGGCTCGGCGTTGTTGCCGGCAAAAAAAGCGATCAGGACGCGGTTGTGGAACAGGCATTAAAAGACGCGTCGCTTTGGGACGAAGTCAAAGACAGGCTTGATTCTTCGGCGATGAAACTCTCCGGCGGGCAGCAGCAGAGGCTTTGCATCGCGAGAATTCTTGCGATAAACCCGGAAGTGATCTTGTTTGACGAGCCGTGCTCCGGCCTTGATCCGATTTCTACGGCAAAAGTCGAAGAGTCGATGATAGAGCTGAAAGAAAAATACACAATAGTTCTTGTGACTAACAACGTAAAACAGGCGTCGAGAGTAGGCGACAGAACGGCATTTTTCCTTATGGGAAAGCTTGTGGAACTCGATAAGACCGGAACGATGTTTGTATCTCCGAAACAGAAGCAGACTGAAGACTATATAACTGGAAGATTCGGATAAAGACAATTAATAGTATTTCTCTAAAAACTCTCAGTCGTGTCACCCTGAATTTGTTTCAGGGTCTGCTGTTAACGTTTTTTTACGACGATATGCTGAAATGAGTTCAGCATGATCCCTTGTGCGTTGTTGATTTCAGGTATTTTTTAGAGATACTCTATGGAGATTGATATGACGTTAATGAAATTTATAATGACTGCTTTAATCGTTATGGCGTTTGCCGGAAATATATACGCGAATGATACTTCTGGAACTATATTGCCTAACAAAGATTTGCGTTTTGAAATAACTGAAGGCATAAGCATG
>WQUP01000062.1 GCA_009782015.1 Endomicrobiia bacterium
GGATTCGGCAGCCGTTTTCCCGATATGAGCGGCGTCTATGCCGCTGATCTGAGAAAGCTGGCTTTAAGTTCCGCAAAAAAACTTGGCATAAAAGCTCATGAAGGAGTTTATTTCGGAGTGAGAGGCCCTTCGTATGAAACTCCTGCGGAAGTAAAAGCTTTCAGAAATCTCGGCGGAGACGTTGCCGGCATGTCTGTGGTTTATGAAGCCATAACCGCGGCGCAGGCAGGAATAAAAGTTTTAGGTATCGCGTACGTTTCCAATATGGCTGCCGGAGTAAGTAAAAAAGTATTGAGCCACAGCGAAGTTTTGGAAACCGGAAATAAAACCGGCAGAAATGCCGCCGCGCTTATAAAAGACGTCTTGGAGCGGTTAAAATGAGAGCCTACGACATCATTTTCAAAAAGCGCAGCCTTCAGGAGCTGACAAAAAAAGAGATAGAGTTTATCGTCTATAACTATAACAACGGAGAAATCGCCGACTATCAGATGTCGGCATTTTTAATGGCAATTTATTTTGCCGGAATGTCGGATACCGAGATATTCGATCTGACAAACGTGATGGCAAAGTCCGGAGACATAATGGATCTGTCGTCTTACGGCGGCGCCACTGCCGACAAACATTCTACCGGCGGCGTTGGAGACGGCACGTCTCTCATAATAGCGCCTGTCGTGGCAAGCACGGGAATATGGGTGCCTATGATGTCCGGAAGAGGATTGGGGCATACCGGCGGAACTTTAGACAAGCTTGAGTCTATACCGGGATTTAGAACCGATGCCGACGTGAGTGAATTTATCGGTTATCTTAAATATGCAGGAATGGCTCTCATAGGGCAGACTCAGGAGATAGCTCCTGTCGATAAAAAGATGTACGCGCTGAGAGACGCCACTGCGACAGTCGAGTCCATACCTCTTATATGCTCAAGCATAATGTCAAAGAAAATAGCCGAGGGCTCGCAGACGCTTGTGCTCGATGTCAAAACAGGTTCAGGCGCGTTTATGAAAAGTTACAAAGACGCAAAAGAACTTGCGCAAAAGATGACGGCAATAGGCAAAAAGTTCGGCAGGAATATGTCGGCTTTGATAACCGATATGGACACGCCGCTTGGAAATTGCGCCGGAAACTCCATAGAGATAAGGCAGGCGGTTGAAATATTGAAAGGCAACATTCAAAACGATTTATCAGAACTTTCGCTGGAGTTTGCGGCAATGATGATTTTTAAGTCAAAGAAAGCCGAGACAATGGAAGCCGCAAGGCAAACGGCGCAAAACCAGATTTCAAACGGAAAAGCTTTGGAAAAGTTCAGGCAGGCAATAAGGATGCAGGGCGGAAATCCTGCTGTCGCAGATAATCCGGACGCAGTTCTGCCGAAGGCAAAAAAGTCGATTAAGATTAAAGCGCCAAAAAGCGGCTATATCGCAGTAATGCGCACGCGCGACATAGGCATAGCGTCGATGATGACCGGCGCGGGAAGACGTAAAAAAGAAGACCGCATAGACCATTCCGCCGGAGTTTTGTTTTTTAAAAAGACAGGAGACGAAGTCTCCGAAGGCGAAACTATAGCCGAGCTTCTTTATAATTCGTCGGAAAATATAGACGAAGCCGAGATTCTGATGCGCGAAGCATTCATAATAACCGAATCAAAGGCCGAAAGGCCGCAACTTATAAAGGAAGTGATTTCTTGAGCGATTTTGACAGGGATATTCCATGGAAATTTTTGCCTGAGAAGACGGCCGCGGTCAACGAAATCGCCGCCGCTCTTCAGGTGCATCCCAAAATCATATCTATACTGGTCAACAGGGGCATAGACACCGTTGACGCGGCAAAAGATTTTTTATTCGGGGGACTTGAGACTCTGCGCAGCCCGTTTTTGTTTCCGAGCATGCAAAAAGCCGTTGACAGAATAAAAAAGGCGATAGACTCCGGCGAAAAAATCCTCGTTTACGGGGACAGGGACGTTGACGGCGTTACTGCCGTAAATATTATCGTCAGCACAGTCAGGCTTCTGGGCGGCGCGATAGAGTGGTACGTTCCCGCAGACGAAGGTTACGGAATACATAAAGACATTCTTACAAAATACGCGTCCGAGAATATAAAGCTTCTTATAACGGTGGACTGCGGAATTTCGGCGGTTGACGAAATCGCGTATGCAAAAAGACTTGCAATGGACGTAATCGTTACGGATCATCATGAGCCGCCTTACGATGGAGTTCCTGACGCGTACGCCATAATCAATCCCAAAAGCTGCGAGATAAAGTATCCCTTCAAAGACATAGCCGGCTGCAGCGCGGCTTTAAAAACGGCGCAGGCTTTGATATTTGCGTTCGCCAAAGAATACAATAAAGAGATATTTTTATGCTCCGTCTCAAAAAACGATCCCGATTTTGCCGGAGAGTACGCAAAATTTAAAAACGATCTGGAAACGGAGCGCGGCGGTTTTTCTTCTCTTTCCGAAATCAAAAATCTTTCCAAAAATTCTTTTAGAATTTTTACGGACAGCGCTTTGCTGCAGAGCGCTTTGATAAAAGGCAACTCTCTTCTCAAAGACAGGCTTGATTTGTGCGAAAGCGGAGCCGAAGGTTCGATAGGCGTTTTTATCAAGAAATACAAATTGAAAAAAACTGACGACGACGCAAAAATCAGGGATTTCTTTCTGAACAATCTGGATTTGTGCGCTTTGGGCACTATAGCCGATTCCATGCCGCTTGTCGATGAAAACAGGGTAATAGTGAAAGAAGGCTTAAAAATAATAGAGAGAAATCCAAGCTCAAGGCCGGGGCTGGGACTGCTGATTGAAGACGCTTTGACGTCAAGAAACGTCCAGTACATAAATTCAAGGTCTATTTCGTGGAACGTCACGCCGGTTCTTAATTCTTCGGGAAGAATGGGCAGAGGGATGCTTTCAGCACAGCTTCTGATGACAAAAGACGCTTTCCAGGCGAAAAATCTTTACGCCGACATAGTAAAATTGAATTCCGAAAGAAGATGGCTTCAGTCGGAAAACATAGAGCAGTTCGACGCTCTTTTGAAAGAGCAGTGCGATTTGGAAAATGACAAGGCGTTCATAGTTGAAGCCTCAAATCTTGAGCACGGAGTTACGGGAATAGTTGCTTCCCAGATGGTAAAATCGTATTCGCGTCCCGCGTTTTTGCTTATAACCGACGGCACCGAGGCCACGGGAGCCGTAAGGTCGATAGAAGGATTCGACGCCATCGCGGCTCTTGAAAGCGCAAAAGATATTCTTGTCAAATACGGCGGACACAGCCAGGCGGCCGGTTTTACGGTTGAGCACTCCAAAATAGGAGAGTTTAAAAAAAGAATCCGCGCATTTGCCGAAAAAAACCTGAAAAGCGTCGAAAAGAAGAAAGCTTTAACGGTGGAAGGGGAGCTTAAAATCTCGGATATCAGCATAGATTTTTATAAGAAGCTTGATGCTTTAGAGCCCTTTGGCATGGGGAACGCCAGACCGGTGTTCTGTCTCAAAGGCGTGACCGTTACAGAAGTGTCGGTTTTCGGTTCCAGATCCGAGAACATAAAATTCAAAGTTTCGCAGAAAGGCAGCAGAAACGTTCAGGCGGTTTTTTGGAATCACGCGGAATTCGTAAAAATGCTGCGTTCCGAAAGTTTCGTTGACATCGCTTTTCATCTCGATATAACGGGAAGAAACGAAAAACAAATAGCGCAGCTTTGCGTAGTGGACATAAGGCCGGCAATATAAAAGAAAGAGTGAAGAGTGAAAAGTGAAGAGTGAAGATACGGCGGACGTCATTGTGAGCACTGAAAGGGTGCGGCAATCCAGAGTAGTTGCAGTATCTCCACTCTTCACTCTCAACTCTCCACTCTGCAGTTAAAAAGGGGGAGTACAATGGCAGAAAAAGAAAGTCTTGCAAAAATTGCTTTTATCGGCGGCAGCGGTCTTTACGAAATAGACGGTTTGGAAAACGTTGTTGAAAAAGATATAGACACGCCGTTCGGCAAACCGTCGGATAAGATTATAGTCGGCTCCGTAAACGGCATAAGCTGCGCTTTTCTGCCAAGACACGGCAGAGGGCACGTTTATCTTCCTTCGGAAGTCAACCAGCGCGCGAACATGTATGCGCTTAAATCGATAGGCGTAGAACAGATAGTCGCTTTTACGGCTTGCGGCTCCCTGAAAGAAAAGATAAAACCGAAGGATTTCGTGATTCCTGACCAGATATTCGACAGAACTAAAAACCGTCCGAACACTTTTTTCGGCGGCGGAATAGTGGCGCACGTGGGCATGGCGAGTCCTTTTTGCAATGAGATACGCGACATAATACACCAGTCCGTTTACGAGCTTGGCATAGAGCACCATTTCGGCGGAACGTACGTGTGCATAGACGGGCCGCAGTTCTCGACAAAGGCCGAATCGGAAGTGAACCGCCAGCACGGTTTCTCCGTAGTCGGAATGACCGCCGTGCCGGAAGCCAAACTTGCCAGAGAAGCCGAGATGTGCTATGCAAACATTTCTCTCGTCACCGATTTTGACGTATGGAAAGAAGGGGAAGAGGTGACAAACGACGCAGTAATCGCAACGATGAACTTAAATATTTCAAACAGCAGAAGAGTTATAAAAGATCTTGTGGCAAAACTCTCGAAAAGAGAACATAAATGCTCCTGTCATGACGCTTTAAAGAGCGCGATAATGACGGCTCCCGAAAAGATTCTTCTCAATAAGAACTATAAAAACGTCGCGTTGTTTTTGGACAAATACTTTAATAAATAAAGAAAGAGTGAAGAGTGGAGAGTGAGGAGTGAAGATACGGCAAAGACTTATTGACGTCATTGCGAGCGCTGAAAGGGCGCGGCAATCCGGAGTAGTTGCAGTATCTTCACTCTTCACTTTTCACTCTCCACTCTGTCGTTAAAACGGGGTTTCAATGAAAGATAAATACAAATCTCTCATGGACAAGGCGAAGAAGGCTGCGGCGAAAAGCTACAGTCCGTATTCAAAATTTGCAGTCGGCAGCGCCGCGCTTGCCGGCGACGGTAAAGTTTATACCGGAACAAATATCGAAAACGCATCTTACCATCTGACAAACTGCGCCGAAAGAACGGCTCTTTTCAACGCCGTGTCCGCCGGAGCAAAAAACATAACCGCAGTGGCAATATGGAATAAAAACGGCGACGTCTTTCCGTGCGGTTCGTGCAGGCAAGTGATAGCCGAGCTCGCTCCGGAAGCAGACATAATAGTAAACTCCGCAAACGGCAAGCTGATAGTTATGCGGGCAAAAGAGCTTTTGCCTTTTGCTTTTGGCGAGAAAAATTTAAAACAATTAATAGTTAAAAGTTAATAGTGAATAGTTGTTGAATTTCGGCCTTGCCGAAATCTTATAATAGGTTTTCGCTTCGCGAAAACACCAAAATTATTAATTATTAACTATTCGTTATTAATTTTTGTTGTCTTTTCAAAACTATGAAAAAAATAAAATTTGTTGCAATACTCTTTGTCTTGCTTGCCGGAGCGGTCTGCGCGTTTGCGGCGGGGAAAACCATTCATTCAGTCTCCGGAGACGGGCAGACGGGAATAAGAGGTTATCCGCTCAAAGACGGGTTTGTAGTCCGCGTGTTGGATCAGGACGGCAATGCGGCGCAAGGCGTAAGAATCAATTTTTCCGTCATACGCTCGATAAATGAAGAGCATAAAAAGATGCCTAGCAGCCTGATGCCGGCAAGCGCATATACAAATGAAAACGGGTATGCGAAAACGCTGCTGACGCTCGGCAAAAACTCTCCGGACGAAATCATAGTGGTCGCTTCTTCCGAGGAAATTGCCGGAAACGTTATATTTAAAACGCTCGCGTTCAATAAAAACTGGATTATCATGACCATAGTAAACGTCGCAGGCGGGCTTGCGCTTCTTCTCTTCGGCATGGCTTTTATAAACGGCGCTCTCCAAAAAGCCGCCGGACAGAAGTTCAGGACTATTCTCACTTCCGTAACATCTTCGAAGTACAAGGGCGTCGTATCGGGTTTTTCTCTCACTACGCTCAACCAGTCAAGTTCCGCAACGATGCTTATGACTGTAAGCCTTGTGAGCACGGGGCTTTTGTCTTTTTATCAGTCTATGTCTATTTCGCTTGGAGCATCGATCGGCTCTACGGTAACCGCACAGCTTGTTGCGTTCAGGCTTTCAAACTTTGCGCTGCCCATAATAGCCTTCGGTTATCTTATCTCTTTCGTATCCGGTGGAAAAAGAATATCCGAGATAGGCGACGCGATATTCGGCTTTGGCATACTCTTTTTCGGCATGAAGCTGATGTCAGACGCGATGGTTCCCATTACGCTCAATCCCGTATTTTTGGATTTTATAGCGCAGATACAGTCTCCGGCTTTCGCCATTTTAACGGGTGTGGCCATAACGATAATAATGCAGTCTAGCGGAGCTGTCGT
>WQUP01000063.1 GCA_009782015.1 Endomicrobiia bacterium
GCAGGGCAGGTACGAAGAAGCCGAGAAAACTATACTTGCCGCCACAAAATATTCTAACGATCCGCTGATATACGAGCATCTCGGAGACGCTCTTGTCGAAAACAACAAGATAAACGACGCGTGGGTAGCGTACGCGCTTTCTTTTGACATTGGCGGAGGAACAAATAAAAACGTCGGAAAAAAGCTTTTAATGGTGCAGGAAAAACTCGATAAAAAAGTTCTGTTTTTGAAAATGCTTCAAAGAAGCGAAAACAACTACAGGCGGCTGCCGTCGTTTCGGGCAGGTTATACGGCTGCGCTCGGTTCCGCCATTTACAAAGTCAAAACTTACGTGCCGTTTACTTATACGAGAGGCAGTGGCGTTAAAATAGAGATCCCGGGAAGATTTGCAATGGGCGGCGCGGCCATATACATAAAGGACGGCAATATAGAATTTTCGCCCAAAGCGTTAAAAGACGAAATTCCTGCGGAATTGTCGAATATACTGGATTTTACTTCCGAAATTTTCAGCGGACATTTTTACGAGCGTTTTGCCTCGGCAAAAATTACCCAAAAAAGCGGCAAAATAATATACTCGCTGCCGGACGAAGAGCTCGTTTTGGATGACGCAACGGCGCTGATACTCAAAATAACCAAAGGCGGCAGTACGGCCGAGCCGGTCAAATACGACGGTTTTTTTACGTCAAAACTTCCGTCAAAGATAAAGGCCGCGTCAAAAGAGCCGAAATTCAAATGCGTTTTTGAATCTAAATCTTTTTCGCTGCTGCCCAGTGATTACAAACAGCAGACCGGAGAGCCCAGGCTCGATGAGCCGGATAACAGCGGTATAAAAAATGAAAATAACACTGAAAGCTCCGGCAAAAATTAATCTTTTCCTTGAGATAACCTCAAAAAGACCGGACGGATACCATAATCTCCAAACCATAATGCAGACAGTAAGTCTGTATGACGAATTGACCTTTGAAGATTTGGGCGGCGCAGACCAGAGCATAATTCTCGAATGCAGCAGCAAAGAACTGCCCGTTGACGAAAGTAATTTAATTTACAAGGCTGCGCTTGCGGTAAGAAAGTTTTATAATATAAACAGAGGCGTAAAGATATTCCTTCAAAAAGAGATCCCGACAGGCGCCGGGCTTGGAGGCGGTTCGTCCGATGCGGCTGCGGCCATAAAAGGGCTTGTTCATATATGGGGTATAGAAGCAAAAAAAGCTGACTTGGAAAAAATAGCCGCGCAGCTAGGCTCTGACGTTCCTTTTTTTATTACGGGCGGCACGGCTTTGTGCGAAGGAAGGGGAGAAATAGTAACTCCTCTGCCCGCGGTTTTGGGAATGCCCGTTATTCTTGTAAATCCGGGTTTCGGGGTTGCGACCGCTTCCGTTTACAAAAAGGTCGCTTTTCCATTGACAAAACCGAGAAAAATTCATAGAATCACAAAACTTATCTGCGAAGGTTCTTTCGGTTATAGGAATGCTTCGGACTATTGTTTTAACAGGCTTGAGGAGTTCGTATTTCCGGATTATCCGCAGATAAAGAAAATTAAAAGGGTTTTAACTGAATTGGGTTGTGCAAGCTTTATGTCTGGCTCCGGCGCAACGATTTTTGGCATCTTTGACTCTGAATCTCAATCAGAAACCATCAAATCTAAGCTGCAAATGCATCAATGTAAGACCTGGGCTGTGCTATCTTCCGGGCAGTGATGCGAGGTTATGGATGAAGATAACGGAAATCAGAGTCTTTCCTAAAAACGAGGAAAAGCTGAAAGCTTATGCCGCTGTGACTTTCGATGATTGCTTTGTAGTGCATAATCTCAGAATCGTAAAAGGCGAAAAAGGGCTGATGGTATGCATGCCCTCGCGCAAGAAGAACGACGGAACTTTTAAGGATATAGCCCATCCTATAACGAACTCTTTCAGGGACGAAATGGAGAAGCTTGTTTTAAAAGCTTACGAAGAAAAGATGAAAGAGCAGGCGATTACCGGGCCGGACGCCGCATACTTAGCGCGGCTTGCGGCTACGCGGGCGTTGGTTGACGAAGACGAGTAATCGGGGTTGTCGTCAATCCTGAAGCGGCAGCATTGCTGAAGCAGCATCGCTGAATTTGGCCGGCAAGCACGCCTAAACTGCCGTTGTCATCCTGAGGGAGTTTACGACCGAAGGATCCAGACCAAAAGACCGGCAGTTTTGTCGTCTAGATTCTTCGAGTACAATGTCCTGAGGACAAAGTCCTCTCAGAATGACAAACAAAGACTTTAAATAGCGGCAAACGAACCTAAAAACAACGATTCCGGGATTGTGTAATGGTAGCACAAGGGATTTTGGATCCCTTTGTCTAGGTTCGAATCCTAGTCCCGGAGTTTTGGGACTTCTAAAAATGAAAAAATTTTCTGCAGTAATCCTTGCAGCCGGAGCCGGAACGAGAATGAAATCTTCCGTGCCCAAAGTTTTGCATAAGCTTTCCGGCAAAAGCCTCATAGATTGGGTGATCGATTCGGTGGAATCGCTGAAGCCAGACAATATTGTCGTAGTTTTGGGGCACAAAGCGGAAACTTTAGAAAAAGCTCTGGCCGGGCGAAATGTAAAAATCGTGTATCAAAAAGAGCAGCTCGGTTCTGCGCACGCGCTAATGCAGGCCGGTAAAGTTTTGAAGAGTTATAACGGCGACATTTTAGTTATCAGCGGAGACGTCCCTCTAGTAAAACCCGCAACGCTTGCCTCTCTTTTAAAACGCAGCAAAGAAAATAAAGCTTCGGTAACGGTGCTGACTGCCGAAGTTGACAATCCGTTCGGGTACGGACGTATAATAAGGGGGGCAAGAACTGAAGCAGGTTCTGCCCTTGAAAAGATAGCGGAAGAAAAAGACGCAAGCGCGTCTGAAAAAGCCGTAAAAGAAATAAATTCCGGCATATACTGTTTTGACAAAAATGTATGGAAAGCTCTTTCTAAAGTAAAACCGAACAACGCCAAAAAAGAGTACTATCTGACCGACACGGTGGAAATACTCAAAAAAGAAGGCAAAAAAGCGGCGGTTTGTCCGGCGCGCAGCGCCTTTGAAGTAAAAGGAATAAACAGCCGCGCAGAACTTGAGCAGGCCGAACAAGCCTTGCTTGACGGGAAAATTTCTTCGCTTTTGGAAAACGGCGTGACGGTAATCGACAGAAAAAATGTTTACGTCTCTTTTGACGCAAAGATCGGGCAGGACACGGTGATATATCCCGGAGCTTTTATAGGCAGGGGCGTAAAAATAGGCAGAAGCTGCCTGATAAAAGGTTCAAGCTTTATCGAAAATTCGGAGATAGGCGACAACTGCCAAATAAGTTACTCTTACGTGAGCGGCGCAAAAACCGGAAACGATATAAAAATCGGCCCGTTTTCGCATATAAGGCCTGGCAGCGTTTTAAAAGATAACGTCAAAGTCGGAAATTTCAGCGAAACGAAAAAATCGGTAATCGCAAAAAACTCCAAAGTAAACCATCTTTCTTACATAGGCGACGCGGAGGTAGGCGAAAACGTCAACATCGGCGCGGGCACGATAACCTGCAACTATGACGGCGAGAAAAAGCATAAAACCGTAATCGGCGCCGGCTCTTTCGTAGGCTCAAACGTAAATTTTGTGGCGCCGGTAAAAATAGGCAAAGACGTTTTAGTCGCAGCCGGTTCCACGATAACGCACGACATACCTTCCGGCAAGCTGGCAATAGCGCGTGCAAGGCAGGAAGTCAAAAGAAGAAAAGAAAGAGTGAAGATTGGAGAGTGAAGAGTGGAGATACTTCAACGGCTTTGTTTTTGTCGTATCTTCACTCCTCACTCTTCACTCCCCACTCTGCCGTTAAAGAGGAACTATGAAGCTCAAAATCATCTCGGGTAATGCAAACATCGAACTGTCAAAGCAGATAGTGCAAAAGCTTGGCGTTGAGCTCAGCGAAGCTAAAGTCGGACGTTTCAGCGACGGCGAAGTGCAGGTTAAGATAGTCGATAATGTCCGCGGAGCCGACTGCTACATAATACAGCCGACGTGCTCGCCGGTAAATGAAAACCTGATGGAGCTTTTGATAATAGCCGACGCGCTAAAAAGGGCTTCGGCAAAAAGAATTACGGCCGTCATGCCGTATTACGGCTACGGCAGGCAGGACAGAAAGGCAGAGCCGAGGGTTCCGATCACGGCAAGGCTTGTCGCAAATCTTGTCGCGACTTCCGGCATAACCAGAGTTTTGACTATGGACTTGCACGCGGGGCAGATTCAGGGATTTTTCGACATACCGGTCGATCATCTCTACGGAACGCCCGTAATTTTGAGTTACTTTCAGGAAAAGAAAGCCAAAGACGAAAATTTTAAAGACATAGTTATCGTCTCTCCTGACGCGGGCGGCGTGGAAAGAGCGCGTTCTTTCGCCAAACATTTTAACGCAGATCTTGCGATAGTCGATAAAAGAAGGCCGCGCCCGAACGAAGCCGCGATAATGAACATCATCGGCGACGTCAAAGATAAAACCTGCATAATTCTCGACGACCTTGTGGACACGGCAGGCACGCTCACTAAAGTCGCCGGCGCGATAAAAGAAAAAGGCGCCGCAAGAGTTTTCGCCACGGCGTCGCACGGCGTTCTCTCGGGAAACGCCAGGCAAAAGATTCAGGATTCCTGCATCGAAGAGCTTGTCATAACGGATTCCATTCCGCTTTCGCCGGACGGCCCCGCGGATAAAATAGTCGTTCTAAGCATAGCTTCGATTTTAGCGGAAGCAATAATGAGAATATCCAACGACGAATCGATTTCGGCGTTGTTCTTATAAAGACAGTTAATAATTAATAGTGAATAGTTAATAGTTAACGGCAAACAACAATGAATATTGCGGCGAAGGGACGATGTCCCAAAGGGACAATGTCCCGAAGCCGCTCGACAATTATTAACTATTAATTATTCACTATTAACTGCAGTTAAAACGGAGGATTTAAATGAAGGAAGTAATTTTGGAAACTGAAGTCAGGGAAACCGGCTCGAAAAGCAGTCTTGAGGCGTTTAGAAAGCAGGGAAAAATACCCGGAACATTTTACGGAAAAGGCGTAAAGCCTTCCAATATAGCCGTAAACTCCAGAGATTTTATGACGATAATCGCGGAAAACGGCGCCAACGTCATAATCAGCCTGAAGCTGAAAGACGGCAAAAAGCCCGTCATAGTAAAAGAGCTTCAGAGAAATATTTTGACCCAGGCTCCCATACACGTTGATTTTCAGGCGATTTCGCTTAAAGAGAAGATCGAAGTTCTCGTTCCGATACATATCGAAGGTATTGCCGACGGCGTAAAAAATGCCGGCGGAGTTATGGAACATATCGTCAGAGAAGTCAGAATCGCGGCTCTTCCTACAAACATCCCGCAGAAAATCAGCCTGGACGTTTCTGCTCTTACGATAGGAAAAGGCCTTACCATAGCGGATTTGCCCAAACTTGAAGGCGTGGAATATCTGCAGGATCCTTCGACTTTGGTTGTCAATGTCGTCACGGTCAAAGTGGAAGAAGAAAAACCCGCGGCGGAAGCTGCGGCGGCAGGTACGGAACCTGCGCAGCCTGAAGTCATATCCAAAGGCAAGAAAGATAAAGAAGGCGAAGAAGGCGCAGCAGCAGCCGGCGGAGCCGGAGCAGCCAAAGCAGCGCCCGCCGCCGGAACGAAAAAATAATAACTGCGGAGGCCAGGATGCGAAGAGGCGAGGATGCAAAGCAACAACTATTGTCGTCATTGCGGGCTTGACCCGCAATCTGTTGTTACCGTTTTTGTTCGTTGCTTCGCATCATCGCATCTTCGCGTCCTATCTTCATTTTTTTAACATGATTAAACTTTTTGTCGGGTTGGGAAATCCCGGAGATAAGTATAAAAATACCCGCCATAACTTCGGTTTTAAGGCTTTGGACGCTATAGCGCAAGCTAAGAATCTTGAGTTTAAAAACAGAGACAATATGGCGGATATTTCTTTTTATGACGCGCCGGACGGAAAAATAACGCTTTTAAAGCCGATGACGTTTATGAATCTTTCCGGGGAGCCTGTCGGCTCCGTTGCAAAGTACTACAAAGTAAGCCCGGAAGAAATCTTTGTGTTTTACGACGATTTTTCAATACCGCTCGGCGAGTACCGCGTAAGGCTTTCAGGCTCAGCCGGCGGACATAACGGGATAAGTTCGATAATAGCGCATCTTCACTCGGACGCTTTCGCGCGCATGAAACTCGGCATCGGCCCTCTGCCGAAATTTATGGACACCGCTGATTTTGTTCTTTCAAAATTCCGCGATGAAGACAAGCCGGCAATAGAAAACATGACGCAAAAAGCGATAGAGCTGTTTGATGAGATAAATAAAAACGGACTGGAGAAAGCAGTTTCAAAAGGCAGTTAATAGTGAATAATTAATAGTTAATAATTTTT
>WQUP01000064.1 GCA_009782015.1 Endomicrobiia bacterium
CGGAGTACGTCAAAGATAAATTCGGCTGCAAAGAGGCGGACGGGGCATGGCTTGCCGAAAGGGTATGGGAGCCCGGCCTTGCGAAAGTTCTTGCCGAGAGCGGCATAAGATACACAGTGCTTGACGACGCGCATTTTGCGTCAGCCGGAATGGATCCGGAATCTTTAAGGGGTTATTACACTACGGAAGATCAGGGCTCGTCGATCAACATATTTCCTATAAGCCAGAAACTGAGGTATATGATACCTTTTCAGGATGTGGACAACACCGTAAAATATTTTAAATTTCTGGCTTCTCAGCCTTCCGAGACAAATCCCGTTATAGTGATGGCAGACGACGGAGAAAAATTCGGCATGTGGCCGGGCACCAATAAACACGTCTATGAAAACGGATGGCTTGAGAGATTTTTGACGGCCATTGAGGAAAACTCGGATATAGTCGAGACTGCGAGTTTTTCGGACGTATTGAAAACGCAGAACTCTTCCGCAAGAGTTTATCTGCCGTGCGCTTCTTACTTTGAAATGTCGGAGTGGTCTCTTCCGAGTGTGCCGCAGCAGAAGTTTGAGGATGTTTTAGGCAGATACGGCGGGGACGCCGAAGCCAGAACATTTTTGCGCGGCGGTTTTTGGAGGGGCTTTCTTACAAAATACGAAGAAGCGAACAATATGCACAAGAAGATGCTTTATGTGAGCGGCAAAATAGAAAAAATATCGGAAAGCGGCAAAAGAGTTCCAGAAAGAGTCAGAGGCAGTCTTTATGCGGGGCAGTGCAACTGCGCTTACTGGCACGGCGTTTTCGGCGGCCTGTATCTTCCGCATCTGAGAAATGCCGTGTACAAAAAGCTTCTCAGGGCAGAATCTTTCTACGTCAAGACAATGCTTAAAAAGCCGGGATGGAACCGCTTTGATTTCGACTGCGACGGCTGCGACGAATATTTGTACGAGAGCGCAGGGCAGAATCTGTACGCAAAGCCGTCTTGCGGCGGAACGATTTTCGAATGGGATTTGTTTAAAATTAAACATAATCTTCTCGACGCGCTTACAAGAAGATACGAGGCGTACCATAAAAAACTCAAGGACAATATATCGAACGCCGTAATCGCAAATGACGACGATCATGAAGTCCGCACGATACACAGCGATCAGGTAAAAGTCAAAGAAGCCGGCTTGGATAAATATCTCGTTTATGACGCTTACAGAAGAAGTTCGCTTGCCGATCATTTTTTAGCCAACGGAATCAGCCGTGAAGATTTTTCTTTCTCAAGATACGAGGAGCTGGGAGATTTTGTTTCCGGAAAATACAACGCCGTCGTAAAAGACGGCAAGCTTTTTCTCGGAAGAAACGGAAAAGTCGGCGGCAATGACGTCTCCGTTATAAAAATTATCACGCCGCGCACCGAAGGGTATCTGGCGGAATATATAGTAAAAAACAACTCGGCCGAGACTCTTGATTTTTGTTTTGCTCCGGAACAGATTTTTGCGTTTTCATCGAAAACGGGAGAGGATACGGCCGATCTTAAAAAGATCTCCGAATGGAAGAGATACGACGAGTTTTTAAAAATAACGGTAGAATTGAAGATGCCTTTTAAATGCGATTTGTTCGTCTGCCCCGTGGAAACAATTTCAAATTCCGAGAACGGATATGAAAAAACGTATCAGGGCACGTCGGTGACGCCTTTGGTCAGATGTCTCATGCGCCCGGGGGAAGATCAGACATTTTCGCTTGAGACATCGGTAATAAACGAATAAAGTTTGGAGTTTGAAGTGTGGAGTGTGAAGTTAATGTGTTTTCGCTATGCGAAAACCTGTTAATAGGTTTATGGGACATTGTCCCCGAAACACGACAACTCCGCTCTTCACACTGCCGTTAAACTCCACACTATAGGTATTAGGTATTATGATAACAAGCGTATTTCTTCTTGCTTTTATTGCGGTTCTTTGCAGTTTGGACGTAACTGCCTTCGGGCAGTTTATGTTGTGCCGTCCTATTTTTTGCGCGCCGCTTTTCGGCTTCATAATGGGAGACATAAATACGGGACTGTGGATAGGAATGATTTCCGAGATGGTTTGGATTAAGGCTATACCGATGGGCGTTGCGGTGCCGATAGACATAGCGTCGATAAGCATAATGGCCACTTACTGGTCATGCAAATATTTTAAGGGAACTCACGAGGCTGCGATGTGGGCGATGGCTCTGGCGATACCGTTTGCGTTTTTTTACAGAGAAATAGACGTTTACGGAAGAAATTTCAATATCAGGATAATGCACTGGGTTGAAGACGGCATAAACAAAAATAAAGAAAGCAGAATAAACTGGGGGCTGTTTTGGGGTTTGTTCTTTTCTGCCGCCAGGCTGTACGCGTTTTATTTGTTCGCTATGACGCTCGGCGGATTAATATTTCAGCTTGTATATTGCCAGTTCCCGGCTTTTGTAGTCGGAGGCTTCAAAAAGGCGTGGAGTCTGCTTCCGATTCTGGGCTTTGGGGCGGTTTTGTACAATTTCAGGAACATAAAGATTCCGTTTATGAAAAAGTGACCCGATAAATAAAGTTTGGAGTTTAGCAGCAGTGTGGAGAGTGGAGTTGTCGTGTTTCGGCTAAGCCGAAACTGATTAGTAGGTTTTCGCAAAGCGAAAACTCATTCACTCCACACTTCACACTCCAAACTCAATACTGTTTTTAGAAGGAAAAATGGCTAAAGCGTATCTGTATTCCAAGATGTTTTTTAAAACGTTTTTTTTGCAGGCTCTCTGGAATTTCGAGAGGCTGCAGAACATAGGTTTTTTATTCGTGCTAAAGCCTTTTCTTGACAAGATTTATTCCGACAAAGAAAAGAGAAGAGAAGCTCTTTTGCGCCATACGGGATTTTTCAATACTCATCCGTACATGGCGAACGTCATCATCGCGATAACCGCCAATATGGAGCAGCAGGCCGCGGACGGCAATCTTGACGACGTTAAAAAGATTAATCTCGTCAAAAGCACGATGGCCGGCCCTCTTGCGGCCATAGGAGATTCGTTTTTTTGGGGGACTCTCAGGCCGGTAGCGGCGTTCATAAGCATTTTTTTCGTGATACTGTTTTCAAGAGGACTTGATCAGAAATTTCCGGCGTTCAGCATAATGATACCTCTGATTTTTATCTTCATTTACAATATTGTGCATCTGCCTTTAAGGTATTGGTTTTTGTTCATAAGTTTCAAACTGGATAAGGAAAGCATAGCTTTCATATCTAAGCTGGAGTTTAAATTTTTATGGGAGATGGCCAGATATTTCGGATTGATTATTATCGTGGCGTCGTTGTTTTTTTACTTTAATATTTTCGGTTTCGGCCCGGGGAACACAATCTTTTTTGCAAATGCGGTTCCCGACGCGCTTGTTTACGGAATAGTGCTTGTGCTTGCAACGCTGCTGGGCAGGTTCAGCGCCAATTTTATGTTTTACAGCGTAATTTTGCTGTGCATAGCGATGTCGTATTTAGGATTATAAAAATGACAGAGAGAGTTATCAAGGTTTTAAATAAGATGGGGCTTCACGCGAGGCCTGCGGCTATGCTTGTGCAGACCGTCGCAAAGTTTAGTTCAAACGTCAAAATTCTAAAAGAGAGTTTTGAAGTTGACGCAAAAAGCATTATGGGCGTTATGACTCTGGCCGCAGGGCCCGGGTGCGAATTGAAATTTGTGTCTGACGGGCCGGATGAAACCGAAGTGTTGGACGCCGTGGAACAGTTGTTTAATTCAGGTTTTGAAGAGTTGAGGTAGAAAAATTATGGCCCAGAACAGCAATGTGGTGTTAAAAGGCGTAGCGGCGTCTGCCGGCATAGTTATAGGCAAAGCGTTTCTTCTTGAAGACGATGATTTTTGTCTCATAGAGAGACAGCTTCCCAGGCATGTCAGAGCCGCCGAACTGAAGCGGCTTGAAGACGCTCTGGAAAAAACCAGAGCAGAGTTCAGGACTGCTCACGATAAAA
Organism: Endomicrobiia bacterium; assembly: GCA_009782015.1. Classification (GTDB taxonomy): domain Bacteria; phylum Elusimicrobiota; class Endomicrobiia; order Endomicrobiales; family Endomicrobiaceae; genus Endomicrobium_B. The sequence goes on from WQUP01000064.1 coordinate 3,966, forward strand.
TAAACGAGGTGCTCGGCGAAAATTACGCCAAGATAGCCGACGTGCATCTTCTCATACTTGACGACCCCGTCATGAAAAACGACGTGTCCAAGCTTATAAACGACGGCGTAAACGCCGAGTTTGCGGTATATAAGGTTTTGGACAAAATAATAGCTTCTTTCGACGCTATGAAGGACGAGTATTTCAGGGAAAGAAAACAGGATATACAGGACGTAAGCAAAAAAATAATCAATAACCTCCTCGGCAAAGAAAAAAGAACTCTGGCCAGCCTCAACGACGATTCGATAGTCATAGCGCACAATCTTACGCCGGCCGATACGGTTGCGATAAGAGAGAAGTTCGTAAAAGGTTTTGCCACGGATATCGGCGGGAAAACTTCGCATACGGCAATTGTGGCGCAGGGGCTTGAGATCCCCGCGGTTGTCGGATTAAAAAACATCTCGGCTCAGGTAAAAAACGGAGAGACGGTAATAGTTGACGGAAATAAAGGCGAAGTGATTTTAAAGCCGAGCGAAGAGATAATCGAGAAGTACAAAAAAGAATGTACGCTTCAGGCGGAGAGAGTAAAAGAGCTTGCCAAACTTAAAGATCTTCCGGCTGAAACTTCAGACGGACACAAAGTCGCAATCCTGGCCAATATAGACAATCCTCACGATATGAGCTCCGTAAACAAAAACGGAGCAGGCGGCATAGGGCTCTACAGGAGCGAGTTTTTATTTTTCAACAGAAACAACATGCCGTCGGAAAACGAGCATTACCAAAACTACGGAAAAGTCGCAAAAGCCGCGCCGGACAAAGAAGTCGTAATAAGGACTATAGACTTGGGCGGCGACAAACTCGCCGGCATGGGTCTGTTTGACATGCAAAAAGAGCAAAACCCTTTTATGGGGCTCAGGGCTATAAGACTTTGCCTGAGATATCCGGAGATTTTTATAGATCAGCTGAAAGGGATACTGCGCGCTTCGTCGGCAAATAAGAATATAAAGATTATGTATCCGATGATATCCGGTTTGGGCGAGCTCAGGGAAGCCAACAAAATACTTGAAAAAGTGAAAGCCAGCCTGAGAGCCGAAAAAGTAAAGTTTAACGAAGATATAGAAGTAGGCGTTATGATAGAGGTTCCTTCGGCGGCCGTCATAGTCGAAGAGATAGCGAAAGAGGTTGATTTTATCTCTATCGGTACAAATGATCTTATACAATATACTCTCGCGGTTGACCGGGTCAACGAAAACGTCGCGCATCTTTACGACCCGCTCCATCCCGCGATTTTAAGGCTTATAAAAAACATAATAGACGCAGGGCACTCCGCGGGAATAAAAGTCGCCATGTGCGGAGAGATGGCCGGAGATCCCGATTTTACGGTTGTTCTCTTGGGGCTTGGGCTTGACGAATTCAGCGTCTCCGCGCCGCAGATTCCTAAAGTTAAAAAAGTAATAAGAAGCGTCTCTTTTGCAGATTCAAAAGCCGCAGCCGAAGAGATGCTCAAATGCCGCGACAAAGAAGGCATCGCCAAGGCGATGAAAAAAATTAAAAACGACTGATGCTGGGAAGCTGAGAAGTTGGGAAGCTGAGCAACTGCAACAACAAAGTCTTGGTCTTTGCTCAACTTCCCAGCTTCTCAGCTCTCTCAGCTTCTATCAGGGACAACATGGAAAGCAACATAAGAAATTTTTGCATAATAGCGCACATAGACCACGGCAAAAGCACTCTGGCGGACAGGCTGCTCGAATATACCGGAACTATCTCTAAAAGAGAGATGAAGGACCAGATACTCGACGGCATGGAGCTTGAAAGAGAGCGCGGCATAACCATAAAAGCCAAGGCCGTCAGAATGAACTATAAGGACAAAGACGGCAAAGAATATGTGCTCAACCTCATAGACACGCCCGGACACGTTGATTTTACTTATGAGGTCTCAAGGGCGCTCGCCGCGTGCGAAGGCGCGATTTTAGTTATAGACGCGACGCAGGGCGTTGAAGCCCAGACTCTTGCAAATACCATGCTTGCAAAAAACGCTCATTTAAAAATAATTCCCGTCATAAATAAAATAGATCTTCCGACGGCGGACGTTGACAGCGCGTACGAACAGATGAAAGAAGGTCTTGACGTTGACGCCGAGCCCATACTTGCAAGCGCCAAAGAAGGAATAGGAATAGGCGAGATAGTCGATTCGGTCATAGCTAACGTTCCTCCGGCGAAAGTAATCGAAGACGAGCCTCTTTCCGCAATTATTTTCGATTCTTTTTACGACTCTTACCGCGGCGTTATAGTCATAGTAAGAGTTTTTGAAGGCAGGATACGCAAAGGCATGAAAATATCTCTTATGGCTTCCGGCGCCGAGTATGAAGTCCTTGAAGCCGGATACATGAGAATAAAGATGGTTGAAGCGGACGAACTCTCTTCGGGCGAAGTCGGATATGTTGTTGCGGGAATAAAAGACATACACGATATAAAAATAGGCGATACGATAACCGAAAAGACTAATCCTACGACGCATCCGCATCCGGGTTATAAAGAGATACATCCTTTTGTTTTTGCCGGTCTTTACCCCAACAGCACTTCGGAATACGACGGTTTAAAGACGGCTCTTGAAAAGCTCAGGCTATCGGATTCTTCTTTGGTATATGCTCCTGAGACTTCGGTTGCCCTCGGGTTTGGGTTTAGGTGCGGTTTTCTCGGTTCGCTTCATCTTGAAATAGTTAAAGAGAGGCTTGAAAGAGAGTTCGGTCTGAGCCTGCTTGTCACAGCTCCGAACGTCGTATATAAAGTGAAAGTCAAAGATGCCGTGTTTACAATAGATAATCCGGCAAAATTTCCAAATAACGCCGATATAAGCGAGATTTGGGAGCCGTACGTCGAAGCTACTATAATATGTCCGGCGGAATATCTCGGCGCGCTGCTTGACCTGTGCCAGAAAAGAAGAGGCAGGCAGATACAGCTGAAGTACATGAACACGAAAATAGTGGTCATGAAATATCATCTTCCGCTTGCAGAGATCATAGTCGGTTTTTACGACGCGCTCAAATCGGTTTCAAAGGGTTACGCCTCTTTCGATTACGAGCACATAGCTCCGCAGCAGGGGGATCTTGTAAAGCTTGAGATAATGATTAACTCCGAAGTCGTGGACGCTTTTACCATAATTACTCATCAGGATAAAGCGCAGTCTGCCGCTCATTTCCTTACGGAAAAATTGAGAGGAATAATACCGAGGCACATGTTTGAAATTCCGATACAGGCCAAAGTCAACAATAAGATAATCGCAAGGGAAAATATATCCGCGGTACGCAAAGACGTTTTGGCCAAATGTTACGGCGGCGACATAACGAGAAAACGCAAGCTGCTAGAGAAACAGAAAGAAGGAAAACGCAAGATGAGGCAGTTCGGCAGGGTCGAAATCCCTCCGGAAGCCTTTGTCGCGGTTTTAAAAATAGACGAATAATAACGGACGATGCAAAGATGCGAGGATGCGAAGATGCCATGTAACGACAGAAGGGTGCAAAAAAAATACAAACTGACATTGTTTTTACCTCGCCTCTTCGCCTCTTCGCATCTTGGCGTCATTTTTTAAGGAGATGTTATATGTCAATGGAACTGAAGTTGTTTTTGGCGGGGTGCATTCTTTTTGTCGTAGCCATGTTGATGAAGGCGAGCAGAAATCATTTTAAGACGAAAGTCTCGCAGAGCCTTTTTAAAAACGTATATTCGTGGGTTGATACACTTTGGACGGCTTTGATAATCGCGTCGTTTTTGATGTTTTTTTTCATACAGGCATTTAAAATTCCGTCCGGCAGCATGAGAAATACTTTCTACGAAGGCGACCATCTTTTTGTAAACAAATTTATATACGGTTTTCATATTCCGTTCAGCGACGGAAAGAGATTTGCCGCCTTAAAAAGTCTTGCGCCCGGAGATATAGTAGTTTTCACGTGCCCTCCTTCCGCGCTGACAGTTTCGGAGAGAGAAGCCAAAATCACCAAGGATTATATCAAACGATGCGTCGCAGTCGGCGGCGATACGGTTGAGGTAAAAGACAAAAAACTTTATGTCAACGGCATCCCTGTTGACGAGCCGTACGTAAACTTCGGCGATCCCAATGTTTATCAGAGCTTTAATCTGTTTAACGATGCGGCCGAGTATCAGAAAGCTTGGGAAGACGGAAAGTTCAACTCCATTCCGCCTAATTTCATAAGAGATAATTTCGGTCCCGTTACGGTGCCCCAAGGATGTTACATGATGATGGGAGATAACCGCGACTACTCTTTTGACTCGAGATTTTGGGGGCCATTGCCGGACAAATACATAAAAGGCAAAGCATTATTTTTGTACTGGCCGCTTCAAAGAATAAGACTTGTTTAACGACAGAGTGAAGATTGAAGAGTGGGGAGTGAAGATAAGACGAACAAATGCTTTTGCCGTATCTTCACTCCTCACTCTCAACTCTTCAATCTTTTTTACAGGGGGTTCAAATGTCTTGGATTGCATGGTTGGTTGCCGCAATAGTTCTTGTTATTTTAGAAATTTCTACTCCGGGAATTTTTTTCTTTCTTAGTCTTGCCGTGGGAGCTTTTGTTGCTGCAATAGCCGCATATTTCGGCGTCTCGCACTGGATTGACTACATAATTTTTGCCGTCGTGTCAATTCTGTCGATATTTACCGTCAGGCCGCTTTTTAAGCGTTATTTTAAAAGAGCCGAAACCGCAAAGTCGAATGTTGACGCCTTGATAGGCGCCGAAGCCATGGTTACGGCGGGTATATCTCCGTCAAAAGACGGCTTTGTCAAAGTCATGAGCGAGATTTGGCTTGCAAATTCCGACGAAGAAATAAAAGAAGGCGAAAAAGTAAAAGTAATTTCCGTAAGCGGAACGAAGCTGTTTGTAAAAAAATAAAAAAGAGTGAAGAGTTGAGAGTGAGGAGTGAAGATACGGCAAAGGCGTTTATTTAGTCTTATCTTCACTCTCCACTCTTCAATCTCCACTCTGTCGTTAAAAGGGGGCTTAAAATGTTGCCAGTTATCGTTGTTTTAGTGTTTTTCGCAGTGATTTTTGTCGCGAGCTCGATAGTAATCATCCGCCAGTATGAAAAGGGTCTTATTGAAACTTTGGGCAAATATTCGGGGACAAGGTCTTCCGGCCCGAATATTATCGTTCCGATATTTCAGAGAATTATCAGAGTTGATATGAGAGAGCGCGTTATCGATGTTCCGCCGCAGAGCGTTATCACGAAAGACAACGTCTCGGTTGTAGTTGACGCTATCATTTACTTTCAGGTTACGGATCCCGTCAAAGTCGTTTATAACATCGAGAACTTTGCTCTTGCCGCGCTGAAGCTCGCGCAGACTAACTTGAGAAACGTTATCGGAGATATGGAGCTTGACAGCACTCTTACCGCCAGAGGAAAGATCAACGCTCAGCTCAGGGAAGTTATGGATGAAGCTACCGACAAATGGGGCGTTAAAGTTACAAGAGTCGAAATCCAGAAGATCGATCCGCCGCGCGATATTACCGACTCAATGTCAAAACAGATGAAAGCCGAAAGAGAAAAAAGAGCCAACATTTTGGAAGCCGAAGGTTTGAGGCAGGCTGCCATTTTGAAAGCCGAAGGCGCGAAGCAGGCGGTGATTCTTGAAGCGGAAGCCATGAAAGAAAAGCAGGTTCTTGAAGCTACGGGACAGGCGGAAGCTATTAAAAAAGTAGCCGATGCAGAAAAGTACCAGATAGAAATAGTCTATAGCGCTATTCACGCCGGCAATCCGACAAACGACCTTATAGCCGTTAAATATCTTGAGGCTCTGGGAAAAGTGGCGGACGGCCAGGCGACAAAGATATTCCTGCCGCTTGAAACAGCCGGAGTAACCGCTTCCATAGGCGGAGTGGCAGAGCTCTTTAAGGATCCATCTAAAATAGCGAAAGCAATATCTGCGGATAAAAAGTAATCAATTCACATACAAAAAGCGCCATTTCCTTAACGGAGTGGCGCTTTTTGAATTGGACGGCCATGACAGGACTATACATACATATTCCTTTTTGCAGAAAAAAATGTTTTTACTGCGACTTCTTTTCCGTAGAATACGGCGAGTCGGCTGCAGATTCCTATATTGACGCGCTTTTGTCGGAAGCTGCCGCTTGCGGCAAGCGCGGTATTGAAACCGTTTATTTCGGCGGCGGAACTCCTTCCGTGTTGTCCGAACCCCAGATTAAAAAACTTCTTGAAGGGCTTAATGATATTTTTGATTTTTCCGGAAACGCATCGGAAATTACCTTTGAAATGAATCCGGAATCAGTATCAGCCGAAAAGTTAAAGCTGTTGAAAAGCTGCGGCGTAAACAGGCTAAGCCTTGGGCTTCAGTCAGCAGTTGCCTCGGAACTTAAAATGCTTGGCAGGGTGCACGATTACAATATGTTTGAGAAAGCTTTTGAAAGCGCCAGAAAAGAGGGTTTTGACAATATAAATATCGACCTCATTTACGGGCTTCCCGGGCAGAGCATTGCAGATTGGTCTGAAAATTTAAAGAAAGTTTTGCTTTTCGGCAGCGAACATATATCGCTCTATCCCTTGTCCGTAGAAGAGAATACCGTTTTTTATAAAAATAAAGTATCGGTCAACGGCGACGCACAGAGAGAGATGTATGAAAAAGCGTCGGGGACGCTTGAAAAAGCAGGTTATAGCCATTATGAAATATCGAATTGGGCAAAGCCCGGAAAAGAAGCCGTTCACAACAGCAACTATTGGCGAAATTTTGAATACATAGGCCTTGGCGCCGGAGCTTCCGGCTATCTGGACTGCTTCAGATACTCCAACGTCGAAAATATCGAAGAGTATTGTAAGTTGATTTCAAAAGGCGTCTCTGCCAGAGCCGAAAATGATTTTGTAAATGACGACAACCGCAGAACCGAAGCGATAATTCTGGGGCTAAGGCTTTTAAAAGAAGGCGTTGACGAAAATCTTTTTGCGTACGGACGCAATGCCGCGGTTTTAGAAAAGCTCACGGAACGCGGGCTTTTAGAAAAAGAAGACGGCAGGGTAAGACTTTCCAAAAACGCGGTTTTTGTTTCAAACTCCGTTCTGTGCGAATTCATATGACAAATTTGGAACTTGTTGCCTTGCATTGACTGCACGCATAAAGATTTTATAGTATATGCCAACGGCAGTTTTAATATGTTATTGAGTTACATAAAAAAACCAACCTTACACCAAGATATAGGCATCCATGGTTTTCAAATTACCGGCAGTCTCCGGAAAGTTTTAACCGCGCCATGGGCATTGCGCTTTATATTTTTTAGAGACAGCTGATCGGAAAAATGAAATGCTCATGTCTTCGGAATTAAAGTATTTGCATCATACGGTACTTCGTCCCTGCGCTTTTGATTTCCAACAGTGCCGCGGCCGCGCCGAAGCAGCGAAGGCGCACAGCACAGGAGACAAGGTCTCCGCAGCACAGGGAACAAGGTTCCCACAGCACAGCACAGCACAGCACAGCACAGCACAGCACAGCACAGCACAGCACTAACTAACAACAAGCATCCATTACATGCGTCATTTGTAGAATTTGAACCGCTATCATCGATAGCGTTTTTTTATTTTATATGAAATCTGCATTGAATGTGAATTTTTATAGAAGCAGCCTCATAAATTTCAAAAGGGAGAATTAAATGAAGAAACACAAGTCAAAGATCTTGTCTCTGGCCGTAAGCTGCGCTTTTCTCGTAACCATCGTAGCAAACTCATGGGCTCAGTCGTATAATGTGTCGGCCGGCGGATCGTTTTCCGGTTCTTCCGTGCCTGCGGCGCCCGCAGACGGCGACACCATAAACTTGCAGGGCGCGACAGCCACCGGCGACGTCGCGGTTACCCTTCCGGTAACCGGGACAACAGGTGTGCTCAACATAATAAGCGCTCCTGCGGCCGGAAGCATTGTCACGATCAGCGGCATAACTACTCCGCTGTTTGCAAACAGCGCTGCAAATACAAATTTGACGGTTAACTTGACCGGCGGAAATCTCACTTTTACCGGCTCTAATGTCTCCGGAAACGGAGGCGTATTCTACAGCGCAGGCAGCGATCTAACTATTAATCTTTCCGGCGGTTCAGTGTTGACCTTTATGAATAACACCTCGAACATAAATCTTTCACCGTACAAAGCCGGCGCAGCTATTTCCGGGGCCGGCAATGTGACTGTGGCCGGAAGTATCAATTTGAGCAATAATACCGTGACTTTCGCCAACGCCGTCCAAGGCGGCGGCGGAGCGGTATATGCCGAAAACAACGCAACCCTGGGAGTAACAGGCGGATCATCCGTTATCTCCGGCAACACAACGAACGGCTCCGGCGGCGGAGCGGGTATTTATGCCTATAACGGCAATGTAACGCTCAACGGCGACTGGACAGTCAACGGCAACAACGGTATGCAGTATAAAGGCGCGATAACCAGCCAGTTCGGCAGCGTTGTAGTAAACGGCAATCTGTCGGCAGACGGCAACACCGCAGGCAGCGCCGCCGTAATTTCAGCTAGTAAAAGCGTTACCGCAGGCGTTGTCGGAGGCTCATCCTTGCTTACCAATAATGTCGCAGGCGGCAGCGCCGGCGCAATCAGCGGCGGCCAGGATGTGACATTGCTTGGCAACTGGACGATTGAACACAACAGCGCAGGCCGAGGAGTCGGCGCGGTAAACTCGGGCGCCAGTATCACCATAGGCGATGTCGGAGGCGTTTCCACGCTTTCCTATAATGTTGCACAAGCCTACGGCGGCTACGGAGGCGCTCTTGCGGCCGGGGTTAATGTGACGCTCAACGGCGACTGGACGGTCAGCTACAACAAAGGTTATATCGCCGGCGGCGCAATAGTAGCTATTACCGGTGACGTTGCAGTGAACGGCAGTTTGTCGGCAGATAACAATACAGTGGACGGCAACGGCGGCTTGATTTATGCAAGAAACAATATAAATATAACCGGCGACGCAATTTTGACCGGCAATACTGCTACGGACGAGGGAGGTGCGCTTTTTGCGAGGGACGGAACAGTCAATCTCGGCGGGGCAGGCGCAACCATCACGCTTGCCGATAACACAGCCGACTACTGCGGCGGCGCAATTTTTTCCAATACCGGCGCCGTCACCATCGGCGGGGAAGGGGCAACCATCTTACTCTCGGGCAATACCGCAACAACCGGCAATGGCGGAGCTATCTACGCCAACAATTACATAACGCTTAACGGCGACGTAACGGCAACCGAGAATGCGGCAGGCGGAGGAGGCGGGGCAATAGAAGGGGAAGGAAATGTCACTATTAATGGAACCGTCACGCTTTCCAACAATACTGCCGTAACCTTCGGCGGCGCTGTTGGCACCACCGGTACCGGCGGTAACATAATTTTTAACGGTGACGTGACAGCTGTCGGCAATACTGCCGGCGATTTAGGCGGCGCGATAGCATCTGTCAATGGCGACGTCGCCATCGGCGGAGAAGGCGCAACTGCAATACTGTCGGACAATACTTCCGCATATTCCTCAGGAGGCGCAATATATGCCTTAACCAACGTTAATATAACGGGCGATTCCGCTTTGACCGGCAACAGAGCCTTTGCTTACGGCGGTGCAATCTGTGCGTACCAAGGCAGCGTCAGCATTGGCGGCGCAGGCGCAACAAGTACTATTTCAAACAATACAGTTGACTACTACGGCGGCGCGATTTTTGCCGGAACCGGCGTAACTATAACAGGCAATGCCGCCTTGGAAAACAACACCGCCGCATACGGCGGCGCCATATTTGCGTACGATAATGTTTCGATTGGTGAAGCCGGCGCAACCTCTGCGCTCACAGGCAACAGCGCTTCAAACGGTTACGGCGGCGCAATATTTACATACAAAGACGTAACAATATCCGGCAACTCCGCAGTGACCGGTAACAGCGCAGTGTACAGCGGCGGTACTGTTTACGGCGGTGCAATATGCGCTTACGGCAGCGTTGTCATGGGCGGGAACGGTACAACTACAGAACTTTCCAACAATACCGCAACGAACGGCTACGGCGGCGCTATATTTGCCGTAACCGGCGTAACGGTATCCGGCAACTCAATCATAACCAATAACACGGCGATATTCGGAGGCGCAATAATGACTCTCGGCACGACAAGCAACGTTACCATCGGCGCGGCCGGAACAACAACGACTTTAAGCAATAATACGGCAACAGCAGGCTCCGGCGGCGGAATTTATTCCGCAGGGACTGTTACCGTAATCGGCGCTTTGACTGCGGAAAATAACACGTCTGCAGGGAACGGAGGCGCGATAATGGTAGAAAAGGATTTAGCGCTGAATGCTACTAACGGAAACTTTACATTTTCCGGCAATACGGATTCTGCGGGAGCAAACGCAATATACCTGTACAACACCGGCGGAGCGGCGGCGGCAACGCTGAACGCTGCCGGCGGCGATATAATATTTTATGATCCAATTGCCAACAACGCGGCGAACGGGCTGGTGACTATTAATAAGACAGGAGCCGGAATGGTAAGTTTCGACGGGGACAAACTCGGGGCAGGCAACACATCTCTGATTTACGGGAACACGACGGTATCTGCCGGAACATTTGAAATATCCAACAACGCGGCATACGGCGCATTGGGCGCAGACGCAGGGCAGTCGGGCGCATCCTCATTCACGGCGCTTGCGGGAACAACTGTACAGGGCGGAACATACGGCACGCTTTGCGCTGACAACGTAGTTTTGGACGGAGCGACATTAGACATAGCGGGCAGGCAGGCGTTTGCGGCGTCGGGGCACTACAACACATTTGTCATTGACCCGTCAACGCTTTCCATGAACGGCACAAACGTAATTTTTAACACATACCTCGGCGACGACAGCTCTCCGAGCGATCTGTTGATA
>WQUP01000065.1 GCA_009782015.1 Endomicrobiia bacterium
TCTTTTGGAATTGTTGCCATTTAAACACCTCAAAGGAAGAGTGAAGAGTGAAGAGTGAGGAGTGAAGATACGGCAAGTCGTTAATTCCCTTTTAATATAAAGGGGTGGCAGGAACGAAGTTCCTGACGGGGTATGGTTGCCGTTGTCGTATCTTCACTCCTCACTCTTCAATCTTCACTCTGTCGTTCTAAACGCCGTTACAATTTCGCTGATGCCGCCGTAGATAAAAAAGTAAAAGCCAGCAATATTTTCCGCCATCTGACCGGCAAGTTCTCCAAGGCCGATCTCATGCGGGAAAGCAAAAGCCATCAGAACGGAAAACACAACCACGTTCACCGCAATCATCGCGACATAAGAGAAAAACACGCCGTAAACTTTCAAATCCGGCTGGCCGATACTCAATATATATATAGTCAGCGCAATGTGGAAGGCTATTGTCAGTCCGGCTAAGAACAGAAAGTACGGATAGTAAAGCCTGATGTCCGTAAACCAGCCGGCTAGCACATATATGACCACTAAGATTATCGTATAAATCGGAAAAAAGTACGGGGCAAGCGTTATCCAAATGTTGTCTTTGGTCAAAACCACGCTTCCGGACTCTTGGCCTACTGTAAACTTTTTGATTCTTGCGCCGCTGATTATGCCGGCTATCGCATGAGAAAGCTCGTGGCCGAAAACGTAAGTGCGCAAAGGCTTGTAAAAAGCTATCTGAAATACCATGTAGCAAAAAATTCCCAGCCAAAAAGGAATATACTCTCTGCCGCCGTTTCCTGCAAACGAGAGAAACGCCGTTACAAGCGTATAAGCCCCGGCAGCAACGGCCGGAAGCGCGATTAAAGCAAATATGCTTCGGATTAGTTTCACTCAAAACATCCTGTTTCTCAAATTTTCAGGTGTGATTGTAGCTAATTATGAGGCAGACGGCAAACAAAAGAGTGAAGAGTGAGGAGTGAAAAGTGAAGATAATGAGTTTTCGCTGAGCGAAAACCTATAATAAGTTTCTTGGACATTGTCCCTGAGGGACAATGTCCAAGAAACACAACATCTCCACTCCTCACTTTTCACTCTCCACTCTGTTGTTTGACAGATGCCGCCATAAAATCGTATAATTCTTTCCGATATTTAACCCGCCGGACAAAATCCGTCGGGTTATTCGCTTGTAAATAAATCAGACATGCCAGCATACAGGCAGCTTAATCAAAAATTATCCTGCAAGCATTCTTACCGGCTCTTTCAGCCGGTCTTTACCATTAAGCCGGCAAGTCTTAAAAAAGGAGTCTCAGACATGCAGTTAAGTAAGATTTTATCTCTCAAGAAGTTGGCGGGCATTTTCGCTTTGATGCTTGCGGCAGTAAGACAATCGTCTGCAAGCGAAGCGGATCTGGTAATTCCGGATCTTTCTTCGGTAAGTTTTTTAGGAAACGCCGTAAGCGGACACGCTCTTTTGCTGTTTGGATTCATAATATGCGCGTTCGGTTTAGGCTTTGGAATTTATCATTTCCTCGGGATTAAAAATCTCTCGGTTCACAAATCGATGAAAGAGATATCCGAACTTATATATGAAACCTGCAAAACATATCTCATAACGCAGGGAAAATTCATAATAGGCCTTGAAATACTTCTCGCAATAATCATAGTCATTTATTTCGGAGGACTTCAGCATTTTTCAGCGCTCAAAGTCGCGGTCATAGTGCTTTGCAGCGTCATAGGCATAGCGGGCAGCTACACAGTGGCGTGGTTCGGCATGAGAATAAACACTTTCGCCAACTCCCGCACGGCTTTCGCAAGCCTTAAGGGAAAACCTTTTCCGCTTTACGCCATACCTCTTCGCGCCGGAATGAGCGTGGGGATGCTGCTCATAAGCATAGAGCTTACCATAATGCTTATCATACTTCTCTTTATACCCGCCGACTTTGCAGGCGCTTGCTTTATCGGTTTTGCAATCGGAGAATCGCTCGGCGCTTCAGTTTTGAGAATCGCCGGCGGAATATTTACAAAGATCGCAGACATCGGCTCGGATCTTATGAAAATCGTTTTCAATATTAAAGAAGACGACGCCAGAAACCCGGGAGTTATCGCGGACTGCACCGGCGACAATGCCGGCGACTCCGTAGGCCCTACCGCAGACGGCTTTGAAACTTACGGCGTGACGGGAGTTGCTCTTATCACGTTCATAGTTTTGGCGGTCGGCGACCCTGAAATGCAGATAAAGCTTTTGGTCTGGATTTTTGTGATGCGCCTTATGATGCTCATATCAAGCGCAATTTCCTACGCGCTTAACTCGTTTATAGCAAAAATCAGATACGCCGCGTCAGACAAGATGAACTTTGAGTCGCCGCTCACTTCGCTTGTATGGATAACTTCCGCAGTTTCAATAATCATCACGTTCATCGTATCGTATTTCGTAATAGGCGACTTGGGAGACGGAACGCTTTGGTGGAAACTTTCGCTCATTATCAGCTGCGGAACCATCGCAGGCGCGGTAATCCCCGAAATAGTAAAGATATTCACGTCGGTAAAAAGCGCTTTCGTGCAAAACGTCGTAACTTCTTCAAAGCACGGCGGAGCTTCGCTCAATATTTTGGCAGGACTTACGTCCGGAAATTACAGCGCTTACTGGATGGGCATTGCGATAATAATACTCATGGCCATAGCTTACGCCATAAGCTCTTTAGGGCTTAGCGAGATAATGATAGCGCCCGCGGTATTTTCATTCGGACTTGTCGCTTTCGGATTTTTGGGAATGGGTCCCGTCACAATAGCCGTTGACTCTTACGGGCCGGTGACGGACAACGCGCAGTCGGTTTACGAGCTTTCGCTCATCGAAAGCGTTCCCAACGTCAGCCAAGAGATAGAAAAAGATTTCGGTTTCAAACCCGTTTTCGATAAGTCAAAGATTTTGCTTGAAGAAAACGACGGAGCCGGAAACACGTTTAAAGCCACGGCAAAACCGGTGCTCATAGGCACGGCGGTCGTAGGCTCGACAACGATGATATTTTCAATAATAGTCATACTCACGGCAGGCCTTACTTCCGGCCTTGAGAATCTTTCCATACTTCACGCTCCGTTCCTGCTCGGGCTTATAGCGGGCGGCGCGATGATTTACTGGTTTACCGGCGCGTCAAACCACGCCGTAACAAGCGGAGCCTATAAAGCCGTGGAGTTTATAAAAAACAACATAAAGCTCGACGGCTCGGCAACAAAAGCTTCGACGCAAGATTCCAAAAAAGTGGTTGAGATATGCACGATATACGCGCAGAAAGGAATGATAAATTTGTTCTTGGTCGTATTTTTTACGACTCTCGCGTTTGCTTTTGTTGAGCCGTTCTTCTTTATCGGCTATCTCATTTCAATAGCTTTGTTCGGCTTGTTTCAAGCGATATTTATGGCCAACGCCGGCGGAGCATGGGACAACGCCAAGAAGTTTGTTGAAGTTGACCTTCGCGAGAAAGGCACCGAGCTTCATAAAGCGACGGTAGTCGGCGACACGGTCGGCGACCCTTTCAAAGACACTTCTTCCGTAGCCATGAACCCTATAATAAAGTTCACAACGCTTTTCGGTCTTTTGGCCTTGGAGCTTTCCGTTGTTCTTATGCAAAAAAACATACTCATCACAACCATAGCCGCCGCGCTATTGTTTGCGGCAGCGCTTGTGTTTGTGGTAAGATCTTTTACTAGTATGAGAAACAAAGAATAATAACGGCAGTTAATAGTTAATAATTAATAACGGCAAAACCCCGGCGGCATTATAAGTCGCCGGGGTTTTGCCGTTTATTTTGAAGCAACTCGTCCTGTCTGCAAAGCCGTTGCCGTTAACTATTAATTATTAACTATTAATTATTAACTGCCGTTCTTTCATCTGCTTCTTTCGTAAAAATCATTATACGTTGTGGCAAACTTGTAGTTGACGCCTATATTGCCGTAATAGCCTGTCTGCGTGCCGGAGAACGCGCCGCTGACGTTTGCGTACGCGCTGAAACTTTTGGATATGTCGTAGAGAACTCCGGCGCCGAGCACAAAATTGACGATATCGTTCTCTATGCCGACTACGTCAAGGGAGTTGCCCGTATTTTCGTACTGCGCCGTAAATTCGCCTGTTCTTCCGGCAACAAGCAAATCCATTTTTATTTCCCCGTACCATTTCAACCTCATCTGCGTGCCGTTGTTTACCTGAAAGCCGAGATTTAAGTCGGCGCGGCTGTAGGAGTCCGAATTGACCGCCAGATTTGCCGCGCTCTGCTTGCCTTCGGCGTTTAAACCGGATTCGGAAAACGCGTTTGTCATGACATAAGCTCCGGAAACACTTGCAAAAGGACGCATATAAAGATCTTCTCTCAAGAAACGCTCATAGTCAAGTTCTGCGGAAACGTTCATGCTGTACCCGTCGTACTCCGCGGCGGTCTTTCTGCCGAGATAGCGTATGCTTCTTGAGGCAGAGTAGTTTTGGCGGCCGCCCATAAGCAAAAATCTGGCTTCAAAATTATTGTCGAAAAAATATGATCCGTATCCGCCCAAGCTGTAACCTTCTATGTCCACAGTGTCTCTGTTCTGGCTGGCGCTCGTCTTTGCGTATCCGGCGGTTATGCCAAAAATCTGTTTGTCGTACTTGAGAGTGTCAAAACCCGCCTGAAAGCCCGAGTTTGAAGATTTAAAATCGCCCGGAGAATTTTTGTCGCCTTTGTAAGTGTTGTTCGCCGTAAATCCCTGTACCCAAAGATCTCTCTTTATGTCGTTTTGGTCTGCAAGAAAGTAGCTTCTTTTAAGCCTTGAAAGCACATTGTCTTTGACGATATTGAGCCCCGGAAGCGTAAGGGCGTTGGCATATATGTGACCCGAAAGGTCGTTGAGAGCTTCTTTTTTTGCGTTCTCGGACGGCTCCCTGTCTAAGCCGTCTATTATCGTAAAAAGGTCGCCGGTTGCCGTGCCGTAATCCCTGTCCAAAGCCAATGCGCTTTGCATCTGGTTGCCTGTCAGCCCGACTATGGCGCTGAGCTGGTTTATATGCACATTGATATACGCCTTTGACCAGCTTGCTGAATTTCCGCTGTCGTAAGTTATGCTCGAATTTACTCTGGTCATCGTTCGTCCTTCGACATTGGTATTGTCGATTGTCATCTGCCCGCTGCCCTGATTTGCTCCCGCGGTTACTATGGTATAAGTTTTTGTGCTCGCATCGGTGCCGGACAAACCTACTTTTATCACGGAACCGGCCATCTTTGCAGTTTTTGTTTCGATAACGTCCGACGCGCCCGAATTTGAATTTATGTCGTAATATATCTTTCCCGAACAAGTGAATGTGTCTATTAATACTTTGTCGCTGTTATTGCCGTTTCTCATATCGAAAAAAGTGCCGGCGGAAAAGACCGCGGCAGTGGAATGAAACACCGCCGCCGCGCCGGTCTGCACCATGCCCGCTTTAAAATTGAAATTGTAGAAATATGAACCGCCGTTTAGTATCAGTTTGCCGTTTCCGTCTTTTAAAACCGTCGTGCTTGAGCCTTTGTAACTTATGCCGCTTCCAAGCGTTATGGATCTGCATGTGACTGTGTCGCCGGCAACACCCGAAGAGTAAAATACAAGGTTGGCGTCGCCCGTCAGGAATATATCGTTGCCGACCGAGCCGCCGCTTGAGGTGTTATTTTCAAAAATCAAATCCCGCGTAAGCGCCGACATCGAAGAAATTCTGTGATTGCCGTCGCCGTTTATATAAATCGCGCCGCCGTCGCCGCCAATCGCTTTATTACCGGAAAACTCTCCGCCGTCTCTTATCATAACGCCGTTAGAGTAAAATACGCCGCCGTTTTTCGCGCTATTTCCTACCGCCTGAACATAAGAGTTGACCGTGATAACGCCGCTTGAAGAATAAAACGCGCCGCCGTCGCCGCCTGTGCCTGCCGTCAAAATGCATGAATTGGAAGATATGCTCAACAGCGCGTTATTATTTGTAAAACTTATATTGCCGAAAGCCCATATCGCGCCGCCGGACTTGTTGGTAACATAATTGCCCGACATATTAGCCGAACCCGCAAAAGTTACAGAACCCGATGAAGAGTATATCGCGCCGCCGTTATCCACAGCTACATTTTTTGAAAGCTGTATTACCGCCGAAGCTGACGAAAACGATACGTTTCCGCCGGCCCAAATAGCGCCGCCGTTATGAAAAACCGTGGTACTGGCGGATGTGGTGAGGGTATTTCTGTCAAATACGGCGCCGCCGGCAAAAGAAACATTGCCCAATGCATAAAACGCGCCGCCGTTGCCGTACGCGGTATTTGACGATGCGGTAACCGCCGCGCCGGCGCCCGTAAACGAAATATCCGTTGCCGCGTATATCGCGCCGCCGTTGCCGTTTATCGACGAAGTGCCGTGAGCTTCGTTGCCGTCGATATA
>WQUP01000066.1 GCA_009782015.1 Endomicrobiia bacterium
AAAAATAGCTGAGTTGGTATCCATCGGAATGATTACGGCGGAACAAATTTTGTCCGGTGATTTTTTGCCTGGTTCTCTTGTCGGAAAATTTTTAAGAAAGCATACGGGATACCGCACCGGAACGGAAGATACGCAAAAAACATATAGAGAAGGATTGGTTTACATAGTTACAGAGACGTTGATAGCAACTAATTACAGCACAATCATAGACGAACTTGCAAAAGCAAGCGTTGCCCCTCATAAAAAATGGAACAAAGAGCACTCCGGCGCGCCGCTGGCGACAAACGAGGGCGTGTCGCTAGGAAAAGTTATCGCTGACACAGTGCAAGAACTTGCCTTGATTGCGGATAATCCTGCGTCGGACTCTGCCGCAGAGATTAAAGCCATAGATTTTGTTAATAGCTCGGAAACTACCTTTGGAATTTTGCTTTTGAAAGAATCTCTGCGTCCGGGAGACTTGGACGCTATTCATGAAATATGGATGGGGCTGTATTACGCCATGAAAATTGTTAACCGCAACCGTCCGTTGAACTACGTGATCGACGAAGACCCTCTGGGCAGAAGGATAAAATCGCTTTGGAGCAACGCCGGTTCTGTTTTGGCGAAAAACGGGCGGCCGGAAAAGGTGGTTGCCGGCATTGTGACGGAATTTGATATTTGGGCTTCACATTCTGTCAACCGGATAAAAGAGCAGAATGATGCGGCTGCAAAGACAAAGAAGGGATGGCTATCTAGTCCTATTGCATGGATAATAACAGGTATTTCCGTATTATTTCCGGCAAACCTGTTTGCGTCGAATGCCGATTCCATAAGACATATTCTAAACAACGAACAGCTGACATTCTACACGGCGCTTGTATTGTTCGTAGTTGCCGTTGTCGGAATTTTCGCCTATGCCGTAAAAACGTTGGCCGATCTTCCGGCCCGGCAGGAAAAAGAGTCCGTAAGCAGCGCCGTACAGCAGGTAAATACCCGCATTGTCGCGGAAGAACTTGAGAAAGTCAACAGATTTTTTGTTGATGCCGAGAGAACAAAGGAAAGATATACCGAGCCTGGAGTCGTGATTGTTAATCTTGAGGCGAACAAAAGCGCATTCGGAGATCTGAGCGAGCGGCTTGCAAAAATTTTAGGCAAAGACGCTTATATCATTGATCCCAAATACTATCATTTGTCGGTAAGCAACGCGGGAAATGTATCGAATGAGCCGGCATCGCAGGATGAAGTGCAGAAAGTTATAAGCGAGATACCGAATGAATTTTTTGAAGCTTTATCTAAAGTCGGCGGTAAGCTGAAAGGGAGATTTGATATTACAACGGGCGGTCAAATCGTATATGTGCTTGATACAAACTCGGAAATTCCTCAGGGGTTTTTTGAAGCTGTAAAAAAGTATCTTCCGGCAAATTGGAGCAGATATGATATGGTTCGCATGAATCTGGCTAGAATGTACCCCGGAGTTTCGCAGGAAAAAGTAAAAGCCGTTGCCGATCTCCTTAACAAGTGGAATGAAAAGAATACGGTCTCCGATGAAGTTTTGAACGGCCGCATAGTGTACGGACAGGTTAAATCCTTAGGAGAAATAACCGGCGAAGCGTATTCCAGAACATATTTGGGAGCGGCTCTTGCCGATTTTAAAGGAAGAAACGGGTATCAGACTCACAAAAGAGACAACGGGGAGTTCCGCAGCGCAAGGTCAATAGACGAAATGCTCAAGACGATAAATGAGCTGTCGGCAAACAATATCGATTACTAGGAAATTGTATTGCAGGGGCTAACTCCGAGCGGGTCAAACTATGACGGGTACAGAGACATTCTCAATAACGATTTTTGGCTTGTGGGCATATTCTCAAAAAATTCGCAGTTCGACTTGGATACAACATTAAAAGATTTAAAACATGATTTTGAAATCAGAGCGGAAGAAGTTAAAAAAGCCGCCGAAGCAAAAGGCATAAAGTTAATTGCGCATTTGCAAGGTCAGCCCCCGGACAGCGGAGCTTGGTGGCCGAATTATGACAATGACGGGAAAGAAGCATTGAACGGCTTAACAAAGATATTGGACGCTCAGCTTGAGATAGCGGGACTGCTGGGTATAACAAGTTTGGTTTTACACTTAAACGGAGACAAAAATAATGAAGAAGCGATGAAGGGATACGTTGCGTTTATTGAAAAAGCCGCGAGCATGGGAATAACGATAAATCTTGAAAACGAGATAATATATGAAAAAAACGATTATAACCACAATACAACGCTTGGCGAAAGAGGTTTTGCAGATTATAGAACGTTTATAGACGCTCTTGAAGAAATTAATAAAGGATTAAGCGAAAACGGAAGGAAACATATGGGCGCGCTCATTGATACCGGAAAAGCCCTGCAGTCGTTTACCGATAACTCCAAAACTGATGCTGCCGGCAATATTTCAGATGAAGAGTTTAATCTGCAGACGGCAAAGATTAATCTTGAACACCTGAAAGAGTACTACGAAGCAGTCAGAAAAGCGGGTTTCAACATCAATGAAATACATTTGGCCCAGTCTTCCGTATTGCCTTCCGATGTGAAAGACGAGAAAGGAAAAGACGGTAAAGGAAGAAAAGTATTCTACAAGAAAACGCGTATAGAAGAGAATAAAAATCCGAATCTCTATATTTCCGATTTCTTAACTTTCCTGAATGAGAAAACGGAGAACAATGAAACAAGGTTTAAAGGCGTTGTAATTCAGGAAACAGACGGGTTTACGGTTCCTGCCGGAAAATCTGCAACGCAGGAAGCGCCGGCGGAACAAAAAGATAAGGTATTCGAACCGATTAAAAACAGATTCGATGAAGCTGTAAGCGTTTATAGGAAAGAGAAAACCGACGACAATGCGCGGGAGCTTATAAAGGCCGCGTACTCTTATGTTCTCGCGTCTGACCGCAATGTTACTCAGGCGCTCGAGACCCAAAAGGCTGTAGATGCGGCTTTGAAAGAGTTCGGCTTCAAAGATTCATCCATATACGAGCGGTTTTGGCCGGACAATAAAGCGCCTAAATATTCCCTGAATAACGAAAAATACCGCTGGGTTGATACAATAATAAGATTTGTTGAAAAGCCAATCTTTGCGAGTGACTGGGATAAATTCTATGAAGCTAAAAGTATAAAAGAAAGAATCGAGAGAGTAATCAAAGATGCCGGTGTCGAATTTGGTTATGAGCGAAAAGAAAATGGCGCTCATTTTAATTTTTACAAAAACAGCATGAGCATAGAACTTACCGGAAAAGATTTTTCTGATTTTGGCGAAAGGCAGGTGGAGATTCTTAAGAAAATAATCGATAACGGCGGTTATACCGGGGTTAAATTCGTTAAAAATGATTCTGATGCAAGATCCTGTACGATAACATTTGAGTTAGGCAAGGTCGAAGAAGTGGCAGACGCAGAGCAGAGCCTCATAAAACTGGCAGCCGCCGAGCAAAACCTCATAAAAATATTTGACGAATTCAAAAAGCAGTCGGAAAGCGGGAATGCTTCCGCAACAGCGGAGAAAGTAACTTCCGCGGTTTCAACGCAACAGCCTGCGGCAAAGCCTGCGTCAAGTTTTACTGCCCGCGTAACTGCTTTTATCGCTTTACTGTTATTTCCGCTCAGCCTGTTTGTAAGCGAGTCCTTACCGGTAAGTAATATTTCCGGCATGGGACACGGGTTTATAATTGTCGGTATTTTAGCGGTAGTTGCCGCAGCTGCGATTTTATTGCAAGTTTTCGGAATAATAAAACCGTGGTACGCCTCTTACGGTGCGCTTCGGACAGAAGGAAGAATAAAACAGACTGCGAATGATTTCGGAAAGGAAGCGGAAATCAAAAGCGAAGGAA
The DNA here is from genome assembly GCA_009782015.1 of Endomicrobiia bacterium. Taxonomy (GTDB): domain Bacteria; phylum Elusimicrobiota; class Endomicrobiia; order Endomicrobiales; family Endomicrobiaceae; genus Endomicrobium_B. The sequence goes on from WQUP01000066.1 coordinate 3,840, forward strand.
ATATTTTCACGCGAAATTATACGCTAAGCGCCTATGCGGATGATAAGAATGCAGACGGCAAGAATATCGATATGCTTCTAAAAATATTTCAAGAGTATCCGAGATTTGCGGCAGAGCGCATATTTACCGGTACTGAAATATTCTTCTCGTCCGATTACACATCTATAAAGATAAAATTTAAAGCAAGAAACGAAAAAGAACTGCTTAAGGCGGAGCAGGAACTCAAGGAAATACTCATTAAGTTTAAAGAGCAAACCGGAGAAGCTCAGGCCGAAACGCCGGCTCTAACGCGTAAAGAAGTAGCCTCAAATAAAGTCAGCATATTTGACGAAAAGGCTATAAACCAGCTTATAGAAGACGTCATAGCCGTCAGCGGCGCGCAGTGGAGCGAAGGCAGCAAAGCGATATTCAGAGAAACGAGAAAAGCGTATTTTGCTCAGCTTAGAGCCAAAGCCAAAGGCGAGAAGACTTCCGAACTTAGAATAGGCGAAAATTTTACGCCGCTCAGCCAAATGGCCGATGCGGACAGGATTTATGTCGCATTCGAGCAGCTTAAAGATGTGCTTAATGATCCCAGAGGCGCATTTTCCGAAGCTGCGAGAAATACGTTTGTAGATATATGCTTTATGAACGGCGGAATGGGGTCTTCGCTTAAAAGAGATGATCTTCTCAAGGCAGTGAAAGTTTATCAGGAAGCGGTTGCCGCGGCAATGCAGATAAAAGATGAAACTTTGAGAGAAAATACATTAAGCAATCTCCGTGCGAGCCTGATTGACGGAACATTTTTGCAAAAAGATTTTAAAGGAGTGAAAATCCAATACGGCGCAAAGTCGGACGATCTGTTTTTTGTTGTTAGAGATAAAAACGGCAATCCCGAGCTCAAGAATATAACTCAGATAAAACTTGAGAAGATTCTTGCCGAGCAGACTAACGAGACATACAAAGGCGTCAGTTTGGCGATGCTTGTAAGCCCGGACTCTAAACCGCTTGTAGAAAATCTGTATGACGGGCGCATGAACGGGCTTGAAGAAGGGGAAACCATAAGGACAAAACTTAACGCCGATATGGAAATGCAGGATATGTATCCCGTGCTTAAGCTGGAGAGTGACTCCGAAGGCAAACCAAGCGCGGTAAGTTTTGTTACTGATTACGAGCCGGAAGTAAGCCCCGAGAACGCAAAACCTGCGCCCGGCGGCCACGGGGTATGGCTTGCCACGATAGTCAAAAGAATACTTAACAAAAAAGCTGCGGGAAGCGCCATAAGCGTAATAGGCAATTCGGACGCCGTTGCCAGCGGACCCATTAAAGAACTTGTCGGGCACATGGCAAAAGACAGGGTAGGAATATCGATAATATCGGTTGACAGAGAGACCGTTGACAAAAAAGGCGGCGTATTTGGGCTGGCAGTAAAAGAAGTCCGCGATGCCGACGGCAAACTCATAAAGACAATAAAAGTTCCTACGCTAATGGAACGTGCGCAGGCTGTAGCGGTCAACCAGAAGGATCTTTTTGAAGATCTTGGGTTCAAGGACGAGACACAGCCGTTTAACTCCAATACGGTATTTATAAACGATGACGTTATACGCAGGCTGCATGACGGGTTGATTGAGATATTTATGGCTGGTGGAATGAGCAGAGAGCAGGCGGAAGCTAAGTTTGACGCTCTCATGCTGCCGGATCTTATTGACAACACAAAAGACGGATATACCAAGCTTGAAGGCGCGCTCTGTTCTGCCGTTTTAAACATGAATTCGGCGCTTGAAGTTATGAGAATTCAAAATCCCGCGGTTGACGCTTTGCTCAATAATATACTCGGCAAAGATCAGCCGCTTGTAAGGCTGGTCAATGCAAATTCAGAGCTCAGGGACTTGGTGTTTACTCCCATAAAATTTGCAACGGATTTTTGGATACAGTTTGTAAACGGAGAACTAGTAAAAGGCGATTTGAAAAGCTTGTCGCCGAAAAATCACGGAGCGGTTAATGTCGAATGCCTGAAGGATTCTAAGGATAAGGATTACCCGAATTATACCGATGTTTCGTACTTCCTCAAAAATTGGACGCGGATGAACATAAAGAATCTTAATAATCTGTATATAGACGGCGATAAAGTCAAGATGAGCGGACTAGATTTAAGAGGCGATGTTACGATAAGAAATGAGTCGTCCAAAGATTTTACGGTGTCCGCAACAAAGCTGCCGAGTACCGATTCGCTCGGCAACAAGTGGCTCTTCCCGATAGTTGACGGAAAAGTCGTGCTTGAGGATATGACGATAATCAGAGAGAAAACCGGCGCTACGAGAATAATAGTGAGTGCAACACAGATGCTTAGGCGAGTTGAAGCCGCTTTCAGCCGGCAAGGCGGCAAGTATGAGATTGCGTACAGGGATACGAATGACGAAATAAAATCCACGGTAATAGCTAATCTTGAGCAGAAGTACGGGAGCAGAATTACGATTCAAGAAAATACGTCAAAAGGAAAAGCTTTTACCATAACGCTTTCCGAAGAAAAAGCGGCAATTGCGCTTCCAGAGTCAACTT
>WQUP01000067.1 GCA_009782015.1 Endomicrobiia bacterium
ACGATAATGTTTTAGATATTGCGGAAATATACCAATCAAATGGCGACGGCACATATACGCTCCTGCAAAAAGACAAACCGCAGCAAACAGAACAAACACCCGCCGAGCTTGCTTCCGAAGTGATTTCGCACAAAGACGCAGAGCTTATAAATAAGCTTGCGCTTTTAAAGATGAGCGCGCGGCTTATTGCCGGCGTTTTCTTTGTGCGCGATTTGCCTAAACGCATTGCGGCGCTGTTTGCAAAAGACGGAAGAGAATCGGGTAAAAAGCTTTTGGTAAATTATCACTTTATAAAAGAGTCCGGCATAATCGAGGCGATAAAAGAGTTCGGCTCGGCTGCGGCTCTTACTCCGGAAGGTTATGTGAATCTTCCGGTATATGTGATAAACGGAACTCCGGAAAATGACACAATATACGGCTTTAAGCCTGCGGGAGTAAACATAGACGGAGCTCCGCTGTATATAAGCACGGCAAGAAACGCGGTGATAGTTTATGCCAAGGGAGCCGGAAGCGAAGCAATAGACGCCGAGCTTGCGTCAAACAGAAAGATAAACGAAGTTATAAAAACGTTTGCCGGAAAGTCGGTGGGCAAAAATCTTAAAAACATATCGGCCGAATGGATACAAGTGGACAGTTCCGCCGAAGCAAAAGATATTTCTTACTCGGAAAAAACAGGCAATCCCATAGTAAGATACGGTTTGTTTAAAGAAATGCTTAACAGAGGCAAGATTTTCGATTTCACGGCGGCGGTTATAAAGAACAAAAATCAAGACGCTTTTATGCTTGCAAGAGGAACATTTCATTACCTGAGCAACGTAAACAACGCCAAAAGCTTCCGCGCCTACCTCGATACGTATCAAAAAATAGGCAACGGGCAGATTGTAATAAACCCGGATCTTGCCAAAAACATTATAAACGAAGTCGGGGTGAAACAATTTTCTAAATTTTTGAGCGCGGCCGCAAAAGAAGGCGTGAGAGTGCACCTGTTTTCCCCTTCTTCCGAAATACCCGCGGAATTTAAAGAAGCCGGTTTTGCCGGTTTCCTTTACCATACTGGCGCGGACAAAAAAGAGATCGCGCTGCGCGACTTTACGCTCGGCTCCGGCCGTGAGAATGATGACATAAAACTCAACAAATATTTGCGCAACTACTCAAAAGACATTGAAGAAGACATTGCGCAGCAGCTGAAAAATTCAACCGGGCCTATGCTCATAGACAACGCTGATTTCAACAATATGATATCGGAAGAAAGGGATCCCGACGCAATAAGCCGGGTAGTCGCGATATTGTCGGGTCTTAAAATACTGAAAACTTTCAGCGCTAAAAAAATGGATGCTGCTTTCGCGCGCAATGCCGCAAGGAATTTTGACCTTGCCGATGTGCCGGCTTTTGACGAAGAAGAAGTGTCTCTGATGATGACAATGTATAACAGCAAGAAATTTGACGACATAATCTCTCTGCTGGGCATTAAGGATCTTACGGACAAAGATTCTCGGGTGAATCCGCTATCGGTGTATATGGCTAAACTCAAAAGCCGGACGCAAGATATTGAGGTGCGCAATGCGTTTCTGGAAGGCATGGTAGAGAGAATTTTGACGGCAAAGGTTTTGAAAGAAGCTTCTAAAGCCGGCGGTTTAGAAAACAGAGACGACGAAATAATTTTAGGCAGGGTTCTTGTTTTGCAGCTTACGGAAAAGACCGCAGGCAAAGGCGTAAGCATTACTCCGGAAAGCCTTGGAAATACGATGAAAGAGGCTCAGGACAAGCTTTATGCAACGCTGCACGGATCGCAAGAGGGGCAGCAAAGCCTTATGGAAAAAGCTTTTGATTCAAAAGACCCGCAGGCTATCAATTCCATAATAGAGCTTATCGTTGCGCTGGATGACGAGAGAAGAAAACCTTTGATAACGGACAAAATAAAACCCGCGATGAACGTGAAAAACTACGAAAGCATGCTGACGGCGGCGTAAAACGGCAGAAGCTGGGAGGCTGGGAAGCTGGGAAGTTGAGCAAAAACAAGGGCTTTAGTGTCGTTGCTCAGCTTCCCAGCTTCTCAACTTCATCTTTTTCTAATGCTTTGCCTTTCGCTTTCCGCCATCTCTTTGACGTATTGGTCATAGCCTGCTTCTTTTATCCTGTTTATGCAGGCCGCTCTGTCGGAGTTCAAAATAAATCCGACGATTTTTCCTATCATGTTGTTGAATTTTTTGCATTCTTGAAGCGGAGTCTTATTACAATCGGCGCAGCTTTTGTAGTTGCTGTCAATGCAGCACGCGCGTATTTTGCACCATGCAGCTTTTACGTTTTCTTTGCATCCCTTGCACTTGCCTTTGAGATAAGATCCGCATGCCCCGCAGTACAATCCGCAAGCTGCAACAAGATTCGCGTTTTTTACCGCCATAAATTTTCTCCTTTTATTTTATTGGAATTTCTCATAACGGCAAGTAATAAGTAAAAAGTAACAAGTAATAAATACCTGCGCTTTGTTTGCATAAAAAATATCTTTAGCCGGACAAAATTGTTTAGCCAAAAATAACTTCAAGCGCTTAAAAAATAAAGTCCGACGACAGATATTTATACCTGTAAAAAAATTTCTTAATCTTTAATTTTTACTTGTTACTTATTACTTGCCGTTTACTTGCCGTTCAAGTAGTCCTTCAAGTTTTCCATATCTTCGGTCTTTGTCAAAAAATGTTCTTTCAAAAGCATATACAACCTTTCAAGTCTGCGGATGGTTTGGCCGCTTACCAAGTGTTCAATCTCGCAGGCTTCAGCCGCCGCAACATTGCTGTCTATAAAAAGAAGTTCGCTTAAAAATTTGTACAGTATGTCATGTTTTCTTTGGATTTCATAAGCAACCCTCTCGCCTTCCTCCGTCAAATCCACATATCCGTATTTCTCATGTATGACAAATCCGCTTTCCGCAAGGAAATTTATTGCGACATTTACGCTTGAACTTTTTACGTCAAGCGCTTTTGCTATGTCGCCGACTCTTGCGTACTTTTTTTCTTTTTTAAGAGCGGCAATAGTCTCAAGATAATTTTCAAGAGCCGCGCTTAACTTATTAGTTTCCTGCTCGCCGTTAGCCATTGTTTACCTCATATTTTTAGCCTTTGGGTATTTTGTTAGGCCAATATAACATGCTCGCCTTACAGTTGTCAAGCGTTAAAGACAAATAAAATATAAAAAGTAAAATGTAAAAGTTTTTTACAGCCATTGCCATTGCCGTTATTTTACTTTTTATCTTTTGCCCGTTTTCCTAAATGCAGCGCAAGCCAAACGCATTTTGGCTTTGAACTTGTGTATTCTATCCTGTGCCTGACATGCTTTGGTATCAGCAGATAATCGCCGGCTTTAAGAGCTATGCTCTTCTTTTTATAAAAACCTATCTTTGCGCGGCCTTTGAGTACTATTACAAATTCCTCATACTTTTGGTCATACCAAAAACCTTCCGGGCTTTTTGCGCCGTTTGAAACGATTTGCTCGACAACAAAATTCCTGCCGGAAATTTTCTTTCCGGCAAGAGTTTTGGAAACTTCGTTTCCATTTTTAATTTTATGAAATTTAAATATATTGCGTGTTTTCACATTATTATTGATATATCCTCTGAAATTGTCATCCTGAGGCGCATTTATGCGCCGAAGGATCTAGACGAGAGAATGATTATTGCCTGGATGCTTCGCTAACAGCCGCTCAGCATGACGGACAATTCGTTTAAAGGCAACCCTCCCCCTTCCCATCTCCATCGGCATGGAGAGGGACTTGTAAAGCAAGAGGGTGAGGGCGGTGTCGTTAACTCCACTCTTCACACTCCACACTCCTTTTAACGACAGTTTGGAGTTTAACGGCAGTGTGGAGAGTGGAGTTGTTGTGTTTTGGGGACAATGTCCCCAAAACTTATTAACAGGTTTTCGCAAAGCGAAAACACAACAACTCCACACTTCACACTCCAAACTCCAAACTATTTATTATTACACTGAAATTATACTCTTTAATTTTTTTAAATCAAAAACAGGAAGCTCCTTTTACCTGTTCTCTATTTTCTGCTATAATTTTGCATAAAATAATCAAGGAAAAGGCAATGAAAAAAGTACTCTGTCTGGCGTTTTTAATATCGCTTCCTTTAAACGCATTCGCCGAGCAGGGACAGCTGACGCTCGGGCAGGCTATAGATACGGCTCTTAAAAATAATCCGGCAATAAAGGCCGCCATGGAAACAGCCTCGGGCTTTGCGCACGGCGCAAGCGCAGCCAAAAGCGCGTATCTTCCGCGCATCGACGTAACGGCTTTGGCGTCAAAGATAAACGAACCGATAACGCTCGATCTAAACGACGTGCGTTCGGCCATAATAAGCGCAAGCGTAGCCTCAAACGCCGGAGCAACGCCGGGGCTTGCCGGCGCGCTTGACGCGTCTCTTCCGTCTTTTGAGAAAAAAATGCTCGATGACACTTTTGTGCGCGTCATGGCTACCTTTGTTCAGCCTATTTTTACCGGCTTTAAAGCGTCGGCAAACACCGAAGTCAAAAAGCTCCGCAAAGACGCCGCCGAAATAAATCTCGACAACGCTAAAAACTCCGTCATAACGTCCGTGGTGGAAGATTATTACAGGCTTATGCTTGCCCGCCAGACCGCTGACATCCGCGCGGAACTTCAGGCAAGCCTTGAAAATCACGTTGAAAACGCCCAAAAACTTTATGACCACGGCATAATCTCAAAATCCAACCTGTTAAGAGCCGAGGTCGCGCTTGCCGACGCAAAAAGAGATTATCAAAAAGCTTTAATGGACGCGGAACTTGCGGCAATTCTTTTGAGCAGCGCTCTCGGCGCTGCGGCAAATCAAGATTTCGATCTTGCAGGCCCAATGGAGATGCTGCCGGGGCAGCAGGATCCTTCTTTTTACGTTTCAAAAGCCGAAAGCCGCAACAGCTCGCTGAAACTTTTGGAGATCGAAAAGAAAATGCTGCGGCAAAAATACAGGGCTGCCGCGGGAAATCTTCTGCCAAATATTGCGGCTGTCGGAGAATATCAGATTCTTCAGGACAAACTTACCATGTTTGAGCCCGAGTGGGCGCTGGGGCTTACCGCCTCTATAAACGTTTTCTCGGGCGGCTCGGATATAAACGAAATGAAGGCCGCAAAGTCCGAAATAGCCGCCGCGCAGGAACGCGAAAACGACGTCAGAAATCTCGTGCGCACCGCAGTGCAAAAGTATCTTCACCAATGCGAAAGCGCAAAAAAAGATTACGAAGCGCTTGCAAGCGGCGCGGATCTCGCAAAAGAAAATCTCAAACTTTCCGAAGCTTCGTTTAGAGAAGGGCTTGCCACGTCTCTTGAAGTGGTGGACGCGGAACTTGCGGCAACAAGAATAAAAATAGAAAAAGCCAAAGCAATATTCGACTACAACAGCGCTTACGCAAATCTGCTGGCGATATGCTCGCTGTCTCAAAATCTCGCAAACGTTTCGGAGGAATCAAAATGAAATTTTTTAAACTGCTGCTTGTCGCGGCCGTTTCGCTGGTTCTTTTTTCCTGTTCGCAGGAGAAAAAAAATATAATCGGCGAAGCCGACGCGACGGAGATTGACGTCGGCGTAAAAGTGCCCGGAAGAATCGCCGAGATATTCGTCAAAGAAGGCGAAAGCGTCAAAAAAGGCCGGATTCTCGCAAGGCTTGAAGGAAAAGAGCTGGACGCCAAACTTAAAACCGTCGATGCCGCGCTCGCCGAAGCGCAGGACCAGCTTTCGCTTGCCCAAAAAACTTACGACCGCATAAAAAACCTGTACGAAACCGGAGTCGTCCCGAAACAGCAGTTCGACGAAACCGAATACAAATACAACGCCGCAAAACAAAAAGTTCAGGCAGTAAAAGGGCAGTACGACGAAGTTATGGCTTATTACGGCGAGCTTACCGTAACCGCTCCGATTGACGGCGAGATAGTGCAGATTATCTCAAATCCCGGAGAGCTTGTTTCTACGGGCTATCCGATACTTACGATATTTAATCCCGACGATATATGGGCTGTTTTTAACATACGCGAAGACAACCTCAAAGATATCGCCAAAGGCGCTTCTTATAAAGTCTTCTTTCCGGCCCTGGACAAAACAGCGGAAATGGAAGTAACTTACATATCGGCGCTGGGGACGTTTGCCTCATGGAAACCCACGTCCCAGCAGGGAAATTACGATTTAAAAACTTTTGAAGTGCGCCTCAAGAGCAAAGAGAAAATAGAAAATTTGAGGCCGGGGATGACGGCGGCGCTTAGAACGGCAAAGTGAAGAGTGGAGAGTGAAAAGTGAAGATACGGCAAAGCGATTGTTATTATGGAACGGAATTC
>WQUP01000068.1 GCA_009782015.1 Endomicrobiia bacterium
AAAACAGCGGCTCTTATGTTTTCAAAGGATTTGAAGCCGGCGCAAGCGGAACTCCTTTTAAAAATTTGACGGCGTACGGAGGATACACGTTCCTTGACAGCGGTGATTTGACCCAGGGGCGTCCGGGCAATAAATTCGACGCGTCGCTGGACTACGCAATAGGAAAATTCGATTTTTATGTCGGGGCCATGTTTATAAGCAATTATTACGGCGATATCAAACGCCAAAGCAAACTAAACGATATCAATGTATTTAACGCAAAGATTCGCTATAATGTTACAAACAGCGTTGCCATATACGCGGCAGCCGACAATTTTACGGATCAAAGATATGAAATGCTGATGATAACAAACGGTCAGGCTTTTATATACGAGATGCCCGGCGCGGCTTATACGGCGGGAGTGAAAATAAAGATAGAGTGAAGAGTGAGGAGTGGAGAGTGAAGATAAGACAACGCCCGCCCGCCCCCTGACAATGGAGGAAAATGCCGTATCTTCACTCCTCACTCTCCACTCTTCACTCTGTCGTTAAAAGGAACTGCCATGAAAAAAACAATTTCTTTTCTTGTGTTGGCTCTGTTTGCTGCGCAGCTGCACGCGGCGCCGTACTCCGATCCCAACAAAACCAAGATGATTATTACCGTTACAAACACCAATATCGGCGAGATAGTCCGGGAAATAGGCGGAGATAAAGTCAATGTCGCGATAATGGTGCAGCCTGTAGCGTGTCCAGGCATGTCGGAAATTTCTCCTGACATGATTACGCGTGTTGAAAAAAGCAATCTGATACTCAGCAATAAATGGGAAAAATGGATTCGCAGGGTGAGGCTGGAAGCCGGCGATATCGGCAAGGTGTATAAAACGCTTCAAACCGACGGAAACTGGATGATACCGACCGTGCACATACGCGCCGCCGAAGAGATAATGAGCATGCTTTCCGGCCTTGATGCTGAAAATGCCGCTTACTATGAGAAGAGATACAACGATTATGCCTACGGCGCGGACTATGCCGCGCAGCGCGCGCTCAAAGATATTGCTCCGGCAAGCGGCGTGAAAGTGATATGCAACGACAAAATAAGAGATTTCCTCGAAGCTTTCGGCTTTGAAGTTGTCGGAACGTACGGCAGCGAGCAGGATCTTACGGCAAAAAGGCTTGCCTATCTCGTCAGCGAAGGCAAGAAAAAGAAAGTCAAACTTGTGGTTGACAATCTCCAAATGGGAGCCGGCACCGGAAACGAGCTTGCGGCAAATATCGGCGCGAAACAGGCTGTCATAAGCAATTTTATACTCGGAAAATCTTACGTAAATACCCTTAAAGATAACGTCTCAAGGCTTCTGAAGGCTGCACAATGACAGAGCGCAATACGGCGCCGGCTCTCGAAATAAAAAACCTTTCCGTGCGCGTGCGCGGCAGAACTATTCTCGACTCCGTAAATCTGTCTCTTGAGCAAGGCTCCTTTACCGTGCTGACCGGCCCTAACGGTTGCGGAAAAAGCACGCTGGTAAAAGCGATATGCGGACTTGAGCGCTATGAAGGGACAATCGAATGTTTCGGCAAAAAAATCGGACGCAGCGACAAACGCCGCATAGGATATATGCCGCAAAATAATGTTGTCGATAAGAACTGTCCCGTCTCTGTTTTTGAAGCCGTGAGCATAGGGCGCACTGCAAGAAACGGAATCTTCAAAAAACTCTCCGATAAAGACAAAAAAATCATAAACAACGCTTTGGATATATGCGCCATAACGCATATTGCGGACATGCCCGCAGGAAAAATATCCGGCGGCGAAGCGCAAAAAGTTTCGCTTGCAAGAATTTTAGCGCAGCAGCCGGAAATAGTTCTTTTAGACGAACCGCAGACAAATCTGGACGCGCAGTCGCAGCAGGCGTTTATCGATACAATAAGCAGGCTCTACCGCAGTTTCGGCTTTACCTGCCTTATGGTAACGCACAATATGGACGCAGTGCCGGAATGCTGCGGGAAAGTAATTAAGATGCAGGGATGCAGAGAGGCAGGGATGCGAGGCAACAACTAAACGGCGTGTCGTAATTTCCCTCGGAGTTTATCCCCGAGTGTCTAAATCGGAGAGAGGGGTGGATGAAAGCGAAAGGACATTGTCCCAAGTTTTCGACGGGGTGGTTGCCGTTGCCCCGCATCTCTGCATCCCCGCATCCTTGCATCGCCTTTAAAAATTATGGAATTTCTACATACTCATTTTTTCATCAAAGCGCTTGTCGCTTCTCTCTTTGCCGGCATAACTTGCGGCATAGCTGGCGTGTGGATATATCTTTTGAATATCCCGTTTTTGGGGGTGGCGATGGCGCATACGGCGTTTGCCGGAGCGGTGTTCGGGCTTTTGACGGGCATAAATCCGGTATTTTCCGGCGCGGTGTTTTGTCTTATAGCGGCTTTTTGCATAGGGCCGATAGCCGAAAAAGGCGATTTTTCGCCGAACATTTCGACCGGCATAATCTTTTCTTTTATGCTGGGGCTTGCGTTCATTTTCATGTCGAAACTCAAGACAAATATTTCCGAAGCTCTTTTGCTGATGTGGGGAAGCATTCTTACCATAAGCGTTAAAGACGTATATCTTCTGGCTGCTGTCGCAGCTTTAACCATTGCGTTTCTTATAATTTTTAGAAAGGGGATAAAAGCGGTCGTGTACAGCCGCAGCATAGCTTTTGCGAGCGGCATTCCGGAAAAGTTTATTTTTTATTCTCTGCTTGCGCTCTGCGCCGTGACAATAAGCATAAACGTCAGGACTACCGGCGCGCTTCTTGTATATGGGCTTATAGCGGTCTCCCCTGCCTCAGCCGCGCAGCTTACGCAAAGGCTAAATAGGATGTATATTTTATCCGCAGCGTTTGCGGTTGCCGCGTGCGTATCAGGGCTTTTCGCATCGTACTTTTTCGACATCCCGGCCGGCGCCGCGATAATTACTGCTGCTGCGACGATATTTGTTTTAAGTTTTGCCGTAAATAAGATTAATGTCCAAAAAGCCGCATAGTTAAACTCAGGTTTGCCTTAAAGTCTTTAAGGACCTTAAGGTCTTTAAAGTCCTTAATAAAAATCAAATTAGATTAAAAGGTGAAATATGAAAAAAGAATTTTTTGACAGCTGTGCTGAAAAATGGGGTTCTCCGAATGAAGAAAAGCTTGAGCTTATCAAGCAGAATATTCTGCCTCTTTTGGAGCTCAAAAAAGGCGAACGCGTTTTGGACGCCTGTTGCGGCACGGGCGTTTTGATTCCGCTTTTAAAGGATGCGGGTGCGAAAATTACCGGAATCGACTACTCCGAAAAGATGATTGAAAAAGCCGAAGAGCGTTACGGAGAGTCCGCGCGGTTTATAGCAGGAAATGTCGAAGACATTCCGTTTAAAAACGAAAGCTTTGACAAGATAATAATGCACAACTCATTCCCGCATATAGACGGCAAAAAGAAAATGTTTGCGCAGTGTTACAGAACGCTGAAATCCGGCGGCATTTTTTTAATCTCGCATGACATGAGCAGAAAGGATACCGACGAACATCATAAAAAATGCCATCATTCTGTAAGCAGCGACATGCTTCCTTCAAATAAAGAGATTACACTTTTTGCCGCTTCCTCCGGCTTTGAAACTATTGAGATTTTAGACGAGGAAAGTTTTTTTGCGATAGTCTGCAGAAAATGACCCGCTAAGCGGGTTATCCTGAGGCTAGTACTTTGTCCTCAACGAAAGATCTAGATGTCTGGATTCTTCGTCGGAAACAAAGTTTCCTTCTCAGAATGACAAATAAATTTTTATACGGAAAATATACTCAACGAAGCGTTTAGTATGCCTTTCGTGCCTTTAACAAGCGAAAAAAGTTTTTCGATTTCTTTTTTCTGGCCTTTAAAAATAATCACTTCAAAGCAGTTGTGATGGTCCATGTGTATGTGCTGGGAAGAAAGTATGCAGGGCTGGAAATCGTGCTGTATGTCGGTAAGCTTTTTGAGCAGTTCTCTTTTGTGGTGGTCGTAAACAACATTTATAGTGCCTATCACCGTCACTGTGTCTGAAGAAAGCCTGTCCAGAGTCAGCGACTGGATTATAAGTTCTTCAATCGCTTTTGAACGCGTCGGATACTTTTTTTCATCCAAAAGATCGTCGAACTTTTCTAAAATTTCCTGCTTAAGCGAAACCCCGAAACGCGAAAGTTTTGACATTGGCGCTCCCGAATTATTGAACGGTTATTTCTACGGTCTTTGAGCCGTATAAATTGCAAGTAGCTTTAACCGATACTTTGTCGCCGGATTTTAAACCCGGTATATCGAATGATGCGGTCTGTGTTTTGGTATGGGTCTGCCTGGTTTCTTTTTTGTCGGCCGCTTCTTTTCCGTTTACCGTTACGACGACTTCTTTGATGTAATGTTTTGTCGGATCTTTGACGTTATGCGTTACTGTAACGGCCAAAGTTTCGCCTTTGGGCGTGATCTCTATTTTTGACGGAGGATGGGCAAAAGCCGTCTGCGCCGCAAAAAATACCGCGAACAAAACCGCCGCAATAAACTTACTTGCCGACTTTTTCATTTTTCTCTCCTTTTGCTTTTGTTTCGGCTTCCTTAGAAGCGAATTTGTATTCGACTTCCCCCGGAGCTATTACATTGAGCTCGCTGCGGACCATTCTCTCGATGTAGGATGGCTCGTTTTCGAGATAGTAAATCCTTTTCTTGAGGAGCGCGTTTTGGTACTGCGCGTTTCTTACGTCGCTTGCAAGTTTGCGCTGCTCGAAAAAACGCCTCGTCAGAGTGCGCGACCCCTGATTGAAAGCCAGTATCAAAACGGCGATGAGTATTATGATGTAACGGATTTTGAATTTTTTCATGGTTTAATGGCGATGCAGAGATGCGGGGATGCAAGGATGCAGGGTAACAGCAAAGACAAATACCCCGCCGCTTTCAGCGGCACCCCTTTTAAAAAAGGGGAATATAAACGGCCGTTACTCTGCATCTCCGCATCCCTGCCTCTCTGCATCGGTCTTTACTGTATGCTCGAAAACGCCGCTTTTCCCAGATAGCTTGCTTTTGAGCCGAGTTCTTCTTCGATTCTCAGAAGCTGGTTGTATTTGCACATTCTGTCGGTTCTTGAAGCCGAGCCGGTTTTAATCTGGCCGGTATTAAGAGCAACAGCCAAATCCGCTATTATGCAGTCTTCGGTCTCGCCGGAACGGTGCGACATTATTGCCGTGTAGCCGGCTTTATACGCCATCTGCACAGCAGCGACTGTCTCTGACAGCGAACCTATCTGGTTGACTTTTATAAGGATCGAGTTTGTAATGCCTTTTTCGATGCCTTCTTTAAATATTTTTGTGTTGGTCACAAACAAATCGTCTCCGACAAGCTGTATCTTCGATTTAAGCTCGTCCGTAAGCGGTTTCCAGCCGGCCCAGTCTTTTTCACTTAAACCGTCTTCAATGGAGATGATAGGATATTTTTTGAGCCACTCTTCGTAAAACTTTGCCATTTCGGCGGAAGTTTTCACTTTGTCTTTTATCTCGCCTTCAAGAGTATATTTTCCGTTTTCGTAAAATTCGCTTGCCGCTGCATCCAAAGCCAAAAGAACGTCTTTGCCAGGTTCATAACCCGCTTTTTTTATCGCTTCGGAAATCACTTCCAACGCTTCGATGTTAGACTTCAAATTCGGGGCAAAGCCCCCCTCGTCGCCGACGCCGGTGGAGTAGCCTTTATCGTTCAAAACTTTTTTAAGGCTGTGAAAAACTTCGCAGCCCATTCTGAGCGCTTCGTGAAAATTTTTCGCGCCTACCGGAGCGATCATGAACTCCTGAAGATCAACGTTGTTGTCAGCATGCTCGCCGCCGTTGATTATGTTCATCAAAGGCACAGGAAGAACGTACTTGTCGGATTTTACGTTGTAGATTTCTCTTACATATTCATAGACCGGCATCTTTTTTGAGTTTGCTCCGGCCTTTGCACAGGCAAGGGAAACGCCGAGTATAGCGTTGGCTCCGAGATTGCTTTTAAAATCCGTGCCGTCAAGCTTGATCATTATGTTGTCGATTTCCTGCTGCTTTGTTATTTCCATTCCGATGATTTTTGGAGCGATGGTTTTGTTTATGTTTTCGACTGCTTTCAAAACGCCTTTGCCGCCGAATCTCTTTTTGTCGCCGTCTCTGAGCTCCAAAGCTTCTCTTTCGCCGGTCGAGGCTCCGGAGGGCACGGCCGCTCTTCCGAGCGTTCCGTCGTCAAGTTTTACGTCGACTTCTACCGTAGGGTTTCCGCGTGAATCGATAATCTCTCTGCCGTGTACTGATGCAATCTTTGCCATAACTTCCTCCATTTTTAACGGC
>WQUP01000069.1 GCA_009782015.1 Endomicrobiia bacterium
TTATATCCGTTCCGTCTGCGATAATAATCGGCATAGCGGTATTTTTTGCCGTTTCCAAAATACTTAAGTCGGAAGAGTTGGACGTTTTTATGCAGACATACTATAAAAAAGACAGAGTGAAGAGTGGAGAGTGAAGAGTGGAGATACGGCAAAGTTTTTTTGTTCGTCATTGCGAGCCTGCGAAGCAGGCGCGGCAATCCAGGGTAGTTGTCGTATCTTCACTCTCCACTCCTAACTCTTCACTCTGCCGTTAAAAGGGGTTTTTATGTTAAGGTATCTTGCAGTCCTGCTTGTTTTAGTTATTTCTATGGCGGCCGGAATATTTATCGGCGTGAAAATCGGCGGAAAAATCGTTGAGAAAGAATCCAATATCAACATAAACGCCACTGTAAAAGAGATTCTTCCCGCAGCGGAATATGCAAGCCTCATTTACCAGTACACCACCGTAATAACGCATTCCGAGGCGGTGCAGCTTTTCGGCGTGGATATACCGCTTACCGGGAAAAAAGCCATTTACACCATTGACGGCGCAATAAAGATGGGCTTTAATGCCGCCGATATCAAAATAGACGTAACCTACGGCAATATAGTGCTTCACATGCCGAAAATAAAAATACTTTCGCACGAGATATATCCGGAAACATTCAAGTTATACGACGAAAGCACGAGTCTGTTTAACCCATACACCCTGAAAGACGCCAACGCAATACAGCTTGCCAACAAAAGCGAAATGGAGCTGAAAGTAAGACAAAACCGCGGTCTGTACGTGCAGGCCAAGACGTATGCCGAGGATCAATTCAGAAAGCTGCTTGAAAGCGTGCCTGGAATAAAAGATAAGTACAGAGTAGTGTTTGAATGGAACTGATAACGGCAATTAAAAATTAATAATTAACAATTAAGAATTATTGTGTTTTCGCTTTGCAAAAACTTATAATAGGTTTCGCCTGCGGCGAAACACCGACATTTTTCATTATTAATTGTTAATTATTAATTGGAGTTTTAATGAACAAATACCTTGAAAACATACCGAGGCTTCCCGGCGTTTACATAATGCGTGACGGCATCGGGACCATCATTTACATCGGCAAAGCGATCAGCCTTAAAGACAGAATATCTTCGTATTTCCATTCAGACATAAACTCCAAGTCAACCGCAATAATAAGCGCAATGCGCAAAATAGACTACATACTTTGCGCTTCGGAAAGGGAAGCTCTCATAATAGAGCGGCAGCTCATAAATAAAGTCAAACCCTATTTCAACGCGATGTGGAAGGACGACAAATCTTACCCTTACATAAAACTGAGCGCAAACGAAGATTTTCCGCGGCTTATTCTTACCAGAAAAAAGCTTAAAGACGGCGCGCTTTATTTCGGGCCGTATCCGCAGCAGTTTTATATAAAAAAGCTTGTGCACTGGCTTGTGAAGCTTTTCAAGCTCCGCCCTTGCAAGCTTGAGTTTTCCGAAAAGGATCTTCCTGACGAGAAAAAGGTAAAATCGTGCATGTATTACCACACAGAGATGTGCTACGGGCCGTGCCTGGGTAAAATCACTTCTGCAGACTACAAAACTAAGATAAAAGACATCGAGCTGTTTCTCAACGGGAAGTTTAAAAAGCTTGAAGACGAGTGGCAGGAGCAGATGGATGCGCTCAGCGGCGAAATGAAGTTTGAAGAAGCCGCGGAAATAAGGGACAGGCTTTACGCCGTACGGAATATGTCGGAAAGAGTTATGATAAGCGAAATAACTCAGGATGAGATAAACCGGTCGGTTGACCGCGCAGACAGCATAAACGAGCTTAAAAATGAACTCGGGCTGAAACACATGCCGGCTATTATAGAAGGCTTTGACAACTCGAATATCCAAGGGACAAACGCGGTTGCCTCAATGGTGCGCTTCCAAAACGGGCTGCCGGACAAAAAGAATTACAGACGCTTTAAAATAAAAACGGTCGTCGGAGCCGATGATTTTGCAAGCATGAGGGAAGTCGTTTTCCGCAGATATTCAGGTATAATAAGAAGACATGAGCAGCTGCCGGATCTAATTTTGATAGACGGCGGCAAAGGCCAGCTCGGCGCAGCCATGAGCGCGCTTGAAGAGCTCGAGGTGCCTGTTCCGGCTGTTTCGCTTGCGAAGAGGGAAGAGGAGATATTTTTCCCTCATAAAGACAAACCGCTTGTGCTCGGCAGGAATTCGCCCGCGCTCAGACTTTTGCAGGCAGTTAGAGACGAGGCGCACAGGTTTGCAGTGAGTTACCACAGAAAACTGAGGAGCAGGCAGTTAATAGTTAACAGTTAATAGTTAATAGGTAATAATTAATAATGTTGGTGTGCGGCTTAGCCGCACCTAAATAATTGCGGCGAAGCCGCTCCAAAATTGACGCGCTTTGTCGCGTCATCCCCGAAATTTGTTATTGGGGATCCATGATTAACTATTAATTATTAATTTTCGTTATAAAGAGGTTTAATGAACGTAATGGCATTGATATTTTTTATATTCGCTATTTTTACCGCGCTCGTGGCTTTTCTTGTGCTTTCAAGAAGGTCAAAGTCCGCGGTAAATATTACGTTTTCTTTTCTATGCCTTTCGCTGACGCTTTGGTTTTTCAGCTTCGGCAACATGTTTATAAGCTCCTCTCCGGATTATGCGCTCTTATGGGCCAAGACGGGCTTTATAGGAATAGCATTTGCTTCCATACTTCTGCTGCGGTTCATCTATGCCTACTCAAAAACTATAGTCAATGAAAAACTATTCATATTTTTCTACTGCGCGGCATTTGCCGCGGCAGCGCTGAATTTCTACACGGATTTTTTCTACAAAGGCACGGTAGTCCACTTTTTCGGCAATTATCCCAAGGCTGGAATTCTTTACGCGCTTATCCCGCTGCAGCTTATTGTAAGCATTGTTTTGGCCATGAGAAATCTTAAGGAAAACCTGCGCAAGCCAGATCTGACTGCGTTCAGACACCAGCAGATACGCAGCATACGAAACGCGCTTATACTTTTTGCGTTTGTTTTGATAGACCATTTCCTGACATTTTTTTATCTTCCTTTGTATCCTGCAGGGGCGCTTTGCGCCGTGATATTTACCGCAGTAATAATTTTTTCGCTCGGGAGATATACCTTTGCCGACGTCAAAATTATCGTAAGCCGCGCCTTTATATTTTTCTTCATAATTGCCGCCGCAATAGCGCTTTCTTATTTCGTATGGAACAACACGCAGGTCTGGATAGTATCCGCGGTATTTACATTCATACTGGCCGTAGCCGGCACATATATATACAGAGCCGCCATCGATAAGACTGCCGAACTCTTTCTTGCCGAGCAGAAACAGTACCACAACACGCTCATACAAGCCGCAAGCGGCATGGCGCGCGAGCACAAGCTTGACAGGCTTTTAAAGCTCATATCGCTGATAGTGATAAAGGCAGTCAAAGTAGGAAACGTTGCAATTTTTATAGAAAACGAATCAGGTAAGCTCTTTGAGTGCAGGCATATAAGGCCGTCGGTTTCCGAGGAGATGGTGTTTCCTTACTCGCTAATGCATCCGTTCGTGGTATTTATGAAAAACCGCAAAAAGCCTTTTGTTACTGCCGACCTGCCGCTTTTTATCACCAACTCCATAGATATGCCGTTTAAGCCGGATATGGTTGTGCCGTTCTTTTTTGACGAGGGGGCAAGCGGCTTCATAGTTCTCGGCGCCAAAAAAGGCAAGACGCCGTTCAACAGGGAAGACATAAGGGTGTTCAACACTCTTTCCCGCCAGACTTCGCTTGCAATAGAAAACTGCATATTCTTCGAGCAGTTCAAAGAGACGCAGGAAAAAATATTCGCCGCGGAAAAACTCGCTTCGGTCGGCGGTCTTGCCGACGGCGTCGCGCACCAGATAAACAACAGATTAAACCAGTTTTCCATGATAGCCGGCGAGCTGAAATACGAGCTTGAAGATTTTCAAAACAACAATAAAGAGCTTATCGAGCCCAACGACAAGCTCAAAAAAATATTCGAGTATATAACCGGCCTTTCCGATTCGCTCACGCAAAACATCAGGCGCACCGATTCCGTGATAAAAGGCATTTTAAACTATGCCAGAGTTGAGAAAAAAGGGGATATGTTCTCGGAGTTTTCGCTTAAGGAAGTGTTTGATCTTGCTATGGAACTCTTAAATCTCAAGCACAAGCTGCACAAAGATTTTGAAATCCGGTTCCACTTCAAAAACGGCGACAAAATATACGGCATCCGCTCGCAGATTATAGAGTGCGTTTACAATGTGCTGGACAACGGCTACGAAGCGATTATAGACAGAATGGAATCGCTTGACGACGAAGAAAAGCAAAAGTTTAAGCCCCTCATAAAAGTCGATTTGAAGTATTATGAAGATAAAGCCGTCTTCGCCATACAGGATAACGGGATGGGGATAAAAGAAGAAAACAAAGTTAAGATTTTCGCCCCGTTTTTTACAACAAAGTCATCTTACAAATCCGGCACAGGAATAGGCCTTTACATAGTGAAGAGAATGATCGAGGAAAACCACAACGGCAAACTCTCGTTTGAAAGCAGATACGGCCACGGGACAAAGATAATATTTGAACTGCCTAAAGGCAAGTAATAAGTAATAAATAATAAGTAAAAAGTTTTTAAATTCCCCTCAGCTGAGGGGTGGCTGCGAAGCAGACGGGGTGGTTGCCTTTAGCAGTTAATGGGATATATATGAAAAAATTATTTTATGCACTGTTTTTAGTCTTACTTGTACCGGCGATTGCTTATGCAAGCAATTGTGATGATATAACAGCAGGTATGAATCTTGCTTGGCTATGGTTTGTACTTCTTTTGGTATTAATAGCATTACTAGTGAAATTAATAATAAAAGAAATAATACATTATGTCAAAAAAACTTCTGAACTTAAAAAAATTCTAAAAATCATATTACTTACAATACTTTTAGCATTATTAATTTTCCTAGCATATAATGATATTCGTATGATTTCCACAGTTTTATCTGTGCCGAGAATTACCTGCTATCTAATGTATCCAAGTTATGAAAGTATACTTGAATCATTTGTAGCATTGATTCCAGGACTTTTTGTGGTATGTATATTACTAATAATGATATCAATAAAAAAAGAAATAACGCATTCAAGTCAAAACTCTGTTCTTAGAAAGAATCTAAAAATCATATTACTTACAATACTTTTGGCATTATTAATTTTCTTAGAATATAATAATTTTCGCATGATCTCAAATTGGAATCCGTTTTGTATGCTAATGACTATATCATTGATGCTATTGATGGCAGGACTTTTGTTGGTATTTATATTACTAATTTTGTGGGTATTTATATTACTAATAATGATATTAATAAAAAAAGAAGTACCGCATTCAAGTCAAAACTCTGTTCTTAGAAAGAATCTAAAAATCATATTACTTACAATACTTTTGGCATTATTAATTGTCCTAGCATATATTTATTATGTTTGTGTATTTAATCCTATGGCCAATCCTAAACCCCACGGCATTGAAGAATTTGAATCTATTAAAATATCTTCCAGCGCGTATAACATAGTTAGATATTAAATAAGAGAGAGAAAATACTTAATGCAAAAAAATAAAAAACAAATTCCCAAAGACATCTTAGAAAAGATGAAGAATTATCCGCCGTTCTACGTAAAAGTGTGGAAAGCCTGCTTCAAAATTCCCGCAGGGAAAACTTTGAGCTACGGTGAACTTGCAAAAAAAGTAGGTTCTCCGAATGCCGCAAGAGCCGTCGGCGGGGCTATGCGGGCAAATCCTTTTGCGCCGCTGATACCGTGCCACAGGGTTATAGGTTCTACCGGAAAAATGCACGGTTACTCCGCGCGCGGAGGCATAAAGCGCAAAGAGAAGATGCTTGATTACGAGAAGCGGAACGGCAGAAGCTGGGAAGCTGAGAAGTTGGGAAGTTGAGCAACGGCAAAAAAAGTCTTTGCTTTTGCCCAGCTTCTCAGCTGCCCAACTTCCCAGCTTCTATTTTTCGGAGAAAAATATGTTAAGATTTATTTTAGACGGCGCCAGAAACGCCGTAATGAATATGGCGATAGACGAAATACTTTTTGACGGTCTTAAGGAAGGCGCGGTATTAAGGCTGTACTCATGGGACAATTCCTATACGACTATAGGTTATTTTCAAAAAAATGATTCAAACGCTGTAAGAAGGCTTACCGGCGGGCTTCTTGTAAACCATAAAGACGATTTGTCCTACTCTTTCTGCGCTGACGCGCAAAGCTGGCCGTATGTTTACAGCCAGAGCGATACATATAAACATCTGCATACCG